>NZ_KB900619.1:0-13106 GCF_000379025.1 Orenia marismortui DSM 5156 | reverse complement strand
TTTTGATCAGAGGTGAAGGTGGCGAGGACTTATGTTAGATATAGATTGATGTGAGGGATAGGTGCGTCTATGAGATGTCGCGAAACTCTGGGACGTTAGACGACATTATACTTAATTTTGTGGGAGGAGATAAATATGATTAAAGAATTAATAGATAATGAAATTAAATCGTTTATAGAATTAAATAATCTTAAGTTAAAGGACTTTTCAACAGAATTTGAATATTTTTCAGCTAAAAATGTATTAAAAGGAAATAATTTTACTATTAATGATTTAGCAAATGGTATTGTAGATGGAGGAGGAGATGAAGGGATAGATTCAATCTATTGTATTATTGATGAAGATATTTTAGATCAATCTAATTCTTCTTTTGATGATATATATAGTTTATTGAATAAGAGTTCTATAGTAAGAGTTATTATAATTCAATCTAAAGCAGAGACTGGTTTTAAAGAAAAAGTAGTAAATGGAATAAAAAGGGGTATCGAATGTATATTTGATAAAGATTTTGATTTATCAAATGAAAAGTTTAAAAAACAAGCAAAAATGATACGAAATTTATATTTTGCTCACAATAAGAAGGGTTGCAAGGAAAAAATTACATTAGAAATGTATTATTGCACAAAAGCAAATAACAAAGATAATGCTTTAAATAATGATAGAGTTGTGAGAGAAAAAAATAATGTTTGTAAATATGTAGAAAATCAATATATGAAACCTAAATTTGAATTTTTGGGATGTAATGAATTGCTAGACATATGTAAGAAACCGGTTAAGTATAGAAAAACTTTAAAAAATTTAAAGAAATTTGATTATCCTAAGAGGAAAGATAATATAGTAGAAGGATGTATTTGCTTAGTTAATGTAAAAGAATATTTAGAATTTATTACAGATGATAATAAGGTGATTGAAGATAAAATTTTTGAAGAAAATATAAGAGATTACCAAGGGAATTCAAAAGATGTTAATAAGGCAATTATTCAAACAATTAGAACTGATTGTGAAAAATTTTGGTGTATGAATAATGGAATTACTATAATTGCATACGATGTAGATCCACTTGAAAATGAAGTTAGTATGTCTAATTATCAAATTGTAAACGGATGTCAAACCTCTTACGCTATTTATGAAACTTTAAAGGAAATTGATGAAGAAGAATTGGACAAGCTTGATTTTGAATTAGTTGTTAAAATTATTGAAATAAAAAAAGATGAAGAAGGTAATTGGGATGAAGATCTTGTGTTGAATATAATAAAATCTACAAATTCTCAAATTGAAATTAAAGATTTTGCCTTTGAATCTAATAGACCTATTCACAAAAGAATTGAGCAATATTTCAAAATGCTTGAAAAACCACTATATTATGAAAGAAAACCTCAATTTTATGAAAGAAGAGGATATGCGAAATCTCGTATATTAAATCCTAAAGAATTATTTAAAGCTTATTATAGTATTTATTACAAAGAAGCATCTGTTGTAAGAAATAATGTAAGTATGTATTTTGAAAAAAACAAAGATAAAGTTTTTAATACCAACATCAATTTAGAGTATTATGGAATATCATACATTATATACAATACAGTATCTAACAAATTAATTGAGTTGAAGGGTAATGAAAATTACGAATCAGATAAAATTATAAATTTCATAATAAATAATGGTTTATTACATATTAGCAGGGTCGTATTTTCATTATTAAATGGAGGAGATTTGAAACTTACTAATTTAAAAAGATCAGATGTTACTAAATGTGTAAATCCAAATGTCTATAATGAAATTTTTTCAGATAATCTTCAAATTGAAGATGTAATGGATGTAGCAATACAAATAATAAAGTCTGCAATTTTAGAAGTAAATAAAGATAAACAAGATTCTCTTGAAAGAATAATGAAAGTATCATTATTAGATGATACAATTACTAAAAAATTAGTAAAATATCATGAGGAAAAAACAGATACACAAATATCATTAGAATTACCTACAAAATATATACTTAGCCGTTTACAAAGACATGTGCGAAATTATGATGAAATATTTAAGAATATATCTAAGAATGGTGATAAAAGATATTATTTTAAAAACAGGTTAAATGATTATATTTATTTTTTAAATATGTATTCAAAACAACTAGCTCTTAATCTAAATGATTTAATAACTTTATTAAAAGATATAAGAGCAATTGTTAATGAAAATAATCGTGAATCACGTATAGATTGTGCAAAAGAGATTCTTAATACTAATGATACAATCAGAAAAAGATTACTAAAAGCAAACGTATAACATCGTCTAACAGCACCTTAGCGACATCCCAGTAGAGAGGATAGAAGAGAGTTGGGGCTGACTTATATCAGATTGTAGTTTGATTAGAGATTGGATTATTGACGGGGACGTCGCGAAGCTGCGGGACGTTATATGACAGAATCGGCTAAGTCTTGCATGAGCTTTGATCGATAAGATTTATCTTCTATCCTAAAAGAGGAAGATTGAAACATTTGAGCTTGGGTGAAATTTTTGATCTAATAACATGAACAGCCAGCCAAAAAGGTCTTTTTTTATTATTTGGGAAAGAAAATTATGCTATAAAAGTTATTTATTTAATTCATTTCGATAATCTTATAGGGATTACTTTTACAATTCATGAAATAATATAGTAAATCATTTTAGCTATAGGATATTATTGATTGGCTAGATTAGGAGCAGATAAGAGTTCTTATTTGTGAAATAATTCGCTTTAATTGAAATGATTTTGGTGCTTATATATAATTTGGCGTTGAAATGTAATATGGACTTGAATTTAGTCTGATGAATTTGAGGTGAGTGTAGTTTTGTAGTCTAAATTGAGCCAATCAATAATTTATATTTAAATAATATTAGTTTTCTAATATTTAATTGCTAATGGCAAGCTAGAGTTATCATTAAGTTTAGGAACATAGCTTTGGCTGGCTGGAGTCTCAATTGAAGAAGGAGTTTAATCGAAAATTAGAGGATAGAAGTAGTTAACTAATAAACTCTGACTATGAAATTTTATGATATATAGAGGTTTAAACGAGAAATCATGTAGATTATATTATGCCGATTCCATCACATAACAGCACCTTAGCAACATCCTAGTCATGAGCATCAATGAGAACAAGTGCTGACTTATGTTAGATATAGTGGTTATCTAGAGATTGAGAGTTTTATCGCGGACGTCGTGAAGCTGCGGGACGTTAGGCGACATTTAATCAAGAAAGTATATTTTAGGAGAGTGAATTTAATGGATTGGAATTGGTTTTTTAGTTCTATAGCACAATGTTCATCTGCAATAGTGGGTATATTTGGAGCATTTATAATTACAAAAGTTATAAATAGTCAAGCAGAATATAATAGTAGAGAAAATAAAATAGATAATTTTATTAATAAGTCATTATTTTTAAAAAACAAAGTAGAAGACAGATATTTTAGTTGGTACAACGAACGAAAGAGAGAAGAAAAATTAAAGAAAATAAGAAATAATATTAGAGATAGAAAAGAGATTTTAAGTTGTGAAGAATATTATATAAAGTATAATTTTTCAATATATGATGATAGAAATCAAATATTAAAAGATATTGAAAATATAATTAGGGAAACTACACCAGATAGTAATTATTACAATGCTGGCTATTCAGGTGCTTCAGTAGATGGAGGATCTCAACTTAATCAAAATATTATTGATGAAGAAGAAGCTATAAATAAATTAAAGGTAGAAATTATAGATCATACACGTTTACTAAAAGATTTTTTGATACAAATAAGAGGAGAATCAAAAAAATATAATTTACTTACCTATTCTATTATTAGTAATTTGATTTTATTTTTAATTGGGGTAATATATCCATTAAGTTTTTTACCAGTTGGAAATTCGTTTAGTTTAAGTTTTTCATTTGAGAATATGATCAATATTTTGTTTAGCATTAAAGGTTTTATGTTATTTATTGTAGGTTTTATTTTTTCAGCAATTATGATTGTTTTTTTAGTTATAAATATTAAATTAAATCTTAAAGTGGATTTTGATGAAGATAAAGTAAATAAAGTAGAAATTTATTCTGATATAAAAAATTATTCTCCATATTTAAAAAACCTAATAGATAATATGAATTTCATTGAAGAATATAGCCAAGCAGATTAAACGATCGCCTAACAGCAGATTAGCAACATCCCAATAGAGAGGGTAAATGAGAGTTGGGAATGACTTATGTAAGATTTAGAGTTTATCTGAGAATGGGAGCATTGATGGGGACGTCGCGAATCTGCGGGACGTTATACGCCATTTCAACATGATACTGTTTTAACATATTAAGGAGGGATATTAATGTGGCATGATAACAAAACTAATATTGATTTGCTTGATTTTGAACATCTTGTTGCTCCGATTACCCAGATAATACATAATAGAACTTTATTACCTTGTACAATTGGAGTATATGGAGATTGGGGAAGCGGTAAATCTAGCTTATTGAAAATGGTAGAAGAGGATTTAAAAGAAGATGAAGATGTTTTATGTATTTCTTTTAACGGTTGGTTGTTTGAAGATTATGATGATGCTAAATCAGCATTAATGGGAACTATTTTAGATGAAATTGAGAGTAAAAGAACTATTACAGAAAAGGGAAAAGATATTATTGGTCGTTTATTTAAACAAATTGATTGGATGAGATTTGCTGGAATGGCAACAAAACAAGCTATTTCTTTTGCTACAATGGGACCTGCTGGGTTAGCTCTAACTGGCTTATCAGATTTTTCTAATATTTTAGAAAAAACTAAAGATTTAGCTACAGAAAAAGCAAATAGTTTTGACGAGAAGCAAATAGCAGAAGTTATATCTAAATCTATGGGAGGAGGAAAAAGATTACGTAAAGGAATAAGAGAATTTCATTGTGACTTCGGTAAGTTATTAGAAGAAACAAAAATTAAAACATTAGTAGTTTTTATTGATGATTTGGATCGTTGTACTCCAGACACTATTATTGAAACTTTAGAAGCAATTAGATTATTTTTATTTGCAGAACAAACTGTTTTTGTAATAGGAGCTGATGAAAGACTAGTTAAATATGCTGTGAGACGTCGTTTTCCAGAAATACCTGGAGAAAGTGTAGATATAGGTAGAGAATATTTAGAAAAATTAATTCAATTTCCTATAAGAATACCTCAGCTTAGTCGGTTTGAGATTGAAACATATATTAATCTCTTGTTTACTAAGTTAAACTTGCAAGATCAAAAAGATCAGTTTGAAGATATTAGAAGTAAAGTTTTAGATAGAAAAAAAGAATCACTTTATGAAGTAGCATTCAATTATGGAGTAGCAAAAGAAATTACACCAGATTTTTATTCGGATTTAGAGGAATCTCTTATGCTTTCGGAACAAATTGCTCCTATTTTAGCCTCTGGTTTAAATGGTAACCCAAGGCAATGTAAACGATTTTTAAATACTTTATTAATGAGAATTGAGATGGCTAAAACTAGGGAAATTAATCTTGAAAAAAGAAAACTTGCCAAATTAATGATTTTAGAATATTTTAAACCCGAATGGTTTAAGGAGTTAGCAAATCTTCAATCAAATAATGAAGGTAGACCAGAAAAAATAAAAAAATTGGAAGAATTCTTACTTCAAAAAGAACATCCTAAGGATGAAGATAATGCTGAAGAACAGGATGAACCACTTGATATAGAAAAAAATATAATTCTTGGCTTTCTGATTCTTGGATGAAAGATTGGTTAAAATCTAAGCCGAACTTAACTGATATAGATTTAAGACCATATTTCTATTTTTCTAGAGATTCATTAGGAGTTATTTCAAGTGTTACTCAAAGAATGAGTCCAAAAGCCCAAGAGATTATAGGAAAACTTTTACATAAAAGTGATGCAGTATGTAATAGGGCTTTAGAAGAATCAAAAGAGATAAGCTCAATTGATGCTTCTGCAATATTTCAGACTCTTTCTCAAAGGGTACGACAAGAAGAGTATTTAGGAGGAGAGGATTCTGTATTAAATATTCTTTTTAGATTCTCTAAAACTAGAAAAGAACTAATTTCTCAAATGATAAGTTTATTAGAAAAATTACCTGAAAAAGCTTTGCCATCTTCCGTTGTAGTAAAAGTACAAGAATTAGTCAAAGATACTGAATTAAAATCATTAGGATATAATTTGATAGAACAATGGAGCCAAAGTAGAACAAATAAAGGATTGGCAACATTAGCAGGACAAAGATTAGAAAGGGGAGCTTAATATGGGAACTTCTAGTTCATTTGATGGTCTTACAAATGGTTCTCCATTATTACCACCATGGGCACAAGATGAAGTAATTGAAAACCCAGATGATAATGAAGAACAAGATGAAATACCAGAATCCTTGTCTGGTTCATGGCAGTCAGCTAAAAGCTTAATGACTAGATATGTAAATTCTTCGGGAGATACAGAGAAATTAAAACAATCAGCCCGTTCTTATGTACAAGCTAGAGGTGGAGCATGGGGCATCAAGGGCTGCTATTTCTGGTAAAACTGCAGCTTCTAATTTAGGTGATTTCTTTTCTGGGGTTATAAATCAAGGTATCGAAAGAACACTAGAGTCATATGGATTACATCATATTATTGGTGATTCAGTAGAGAATGTTTTTATGGCAATTGCAGAAAGTCTTAGTCCTAAAGGGGACAGTATTGAAAATAGTATTGCAAGGCAAGCAACAATTGATACATTAGCTTTTGTATATGATAAATATGAATTTGAAGATAATAATATAGAAAAATTTAACTCTATGAAAGAAGATGATATAAGAGAAGTTTTAGAATTATGTATAGAATCTTATATTTATGAGCGTTGGCTACAAGAATTAGGAATTCGTATAGAGAAAAATGCTATTTCAGAAAAACAAGCTATAAGGCTAGAAATGGATGTTAAAGATTTAGTAAAATCATCAATTTCCTTTGACTTTCAAGATTATGATTTATTAAATATTAACTTTAAAGATGGTGCAGGCAAAAGTATTATTGATAACATATATAAGCAAGCATATACACAATTAGAGGTGATAGAATGAAGTGGAATATTGTTTGTAGAGTAGGAAAAAATGATAATTATTTTCCTGAAAATATTGATAAGAAGAAAACATTAATTATTCCTTTAATGGGCAATGAATCTTCTGATAAGATACTTGAATATAATACATATAATATATTTAATAAATTATTTAATGATATGGGATGTTTTCCAGAAAACGAAGCGATAGATCTTTTAAATGCTTCATTTGCAGTATATACTGCTGATAAACTTATACTTAGAAAACTATCATATGATAATTGGACTAGACATTTGAGTGTTAGTTTACCTGTTATTAATATTGAACTTTGGAAAAATGCAAAAGAGACTTTAGAGGAAATGCTTTCATTCTTAAGTGGAGATAAGTGGGAGTTTAATTTTAGAGAAAGAAGAAAGACAGATATAGAGAAAGTTAATAAGTGTCTTTTTGAAGAAACGGTGAATAATGTATCTCTTTTTTCTGGTGGATTAGATTCTTTTATTGGGGTATCAGATTTATTAGAGAAAAATCAAGGAAAAATTGCACTTGTAAGTCATTATGGAACAGGTGGAGATGCAAGTATTGCTCAAAAACAAGTATTGAATGCATTGGAAACAGAATATTCTAAGGATAGGATAGTTCCTTTTGGATTTTATGTACAACCTATTAAATTAAATAGTAAAGATAAAAGTGAAGATAGTACTCGGAGTCGCTCATTTTTATTTTTAGCACATGGTATTGCTGTGGCTAATGCTTTTAATAAAAACACATCACTATATATACCAGAAAATGGACTCATTTCTTTAAATATTCCACTAACTTATTCTAGAAGAGGTAGTTTAAGTACCCGTACAACTCACCCTTATTATCTATTAAAGCTTGAGGAATTGCTTGGTAAATTAAATCTGACTAATAGTATAATTAATCCATATAGTTTTTATACAAAAGGTCAGATGATAATTAATGCCCAAAATCAAGATTTAATAAAAAAATCTATACATGATACCATGTCATGCTCTCACCCTAGTGCTGGTCGGTTTAAAAAAAATAGTCCTCATGAACATTGTGGATATTGTGTTCCATGTATAATAAGGAGAGCGTCAATGTATAGAGCAGGATTAGATGATTATAAAAAATATAGAATTGATGTACTAACTAATCCTCCTTCTGAATCAAAGAAATCAGGAAGAGATTATCGTGCTTTTTTAATGGCTATAGAAAGAAGAAAAATAGATAGTAACTTAAATTTCTTTAATATACTACGTTCTGGTCCAATTATGAAAGATCACCAAAAATATATTAATGTTTATGAAAATGGGATGGAAGAAGTGGAGAATTTTTTAAGGAGTAATAATAGTGAATAATACTGAATTATCATATTTAGATGCTCATTATCATTTAGACCTCTCTGATAATCCTAAAAGTATGGTTGATAAAATTGAAAAAAATAAAGTATATACTATAGCAATGACAAATGCACCATCTGTTTTTACACATACTCAGAAACTAGTATCAAATAAAAAGTTTGTTCGTGCTGCTATTGGATTACATCCACAATTAGCTATTTCTAAAAAACATGAACTTGATTTATTTAATTCATTATTACCTAAGACACGTTATGTAGGAGAGATAGGGTTAGATTATACTAAAAATTCTTTAGCTGATAGAGACATTCAAATTCAAGTTTTTAAAAACATTCTTGATGAATGTGCTAAATATGGTAATAAAGTATTAAGTGTCCATTCTAGAAATAGTGCTAAAGATGTCATAAATATAATAGGAAATGATTACCCAGGAAAAGTAATCTTACATTGGTACAGTGGTGGTATTACTGATTTAAAAACAGCAATAAATTTTGGTTTTTATTTTTCTGTTAATCATTCTATGATTTCTTCACAAAAGGGCAAAAAAATAATATCAAAAATACCAGTAGATAGGATTCTAACAGAAACAGATGGTCCTTTTATTAAAATTAATAAAAAACCAAGTTGTCCAACAGATATTGATATAGTTATTAAAAAATTAGCTATATTACTTGATAAAGATATTGTAGAATTAAAACGTATAATATTGAATAATTTAAAAAATCTACTTGAGGGATAGGTTACGATATAATGAAGATTTTATGTAGTTGAAACGGCGTATAACAGCAGATTAACAACATCCCAGTCTATGAGCATGAGCTAGGGCTGGGATGACTTACATAAGATTTAGTTTTAATCAGAGTTTAGGAGCATAAATTGGGACGTCGTGAATCTGCGGGACGTTATGTGACATATCATCTAAAGGTATAATACAATCTTTTTTTATTTTCAATAACGTATTTTTTGAAAACAATTGAACATAATAAGCATATGTATTATAATATTATATATAATCTGAAAATAATAAAGAGGAAGGTGATTTTTGATATGAAACCATTTAAGCCGCTTCAATTGCCGATAGAAGATCATATAAAACCTTTAGAATTTTACAATGAGTTAATTTCTGCTAATACAAATGTAGGTAAATTTCAGGTAATGTTAAAAAAGTCAAAGATAAATGAAGATTTTCTTATTACTCCTTTGAGTTTACAAGAAGCACTTCAGTCAACTAAGATTGAGGGTACACAAGTTACATTTGATGAAGTTCTAGAATTTGATATCGATAAGAAAGAAAAAAATGATGATGCTCAAGAAGTATTAAATTACTATGAAGCTTTACAGTATGGTAAACGGGCTTTATCGAGATTACCTATTTCAACTCGTATGTTTAAAGAGCTTCATCAAATATTATTGAGTGGTGGAGTGAGAGGTGAAAGTAGAGCACCAGGTGAATATCGTTCTATACAAAATTTTATAGGTCCAGAAGGATGTACTATAAAAACAGCAACTTTTGTACCACCAGAGCCACAATCAGTAAATTTATGTATGTCTAATTTAGAAAAATATATAAATGAACCTAAAGATAGTTTGCATCCTTTGGTTAGAATTGCAATTATTCATGCTCAATTTGAAACTATTCACCCTTTTTTAGATGGGAATGGCAGGATTGGCCGTATTTTAATTCCATTATATTTATATGATGTTGAGTTAATTGATTCTCCTAATTTATTTATAAGTGAAACGTTAGAAAAAGATAAGCACAAATATTATAGATTACTTAATGGAACAAGATCAGAAGATGGTTGGAATGAATGGATAAAGTTTTTCTTAGAGAGTGTAAATAAACAGGCATTGAAGAATATTAATATTGTTGATGAGATTGACAAGCTTTATGAACAAGATTTAGAGAAGACAATGAATTTAATTAATAGTACTAATGTAGTAGATTTAATCAAAAGTATGTTTCAAAGACCTATTTTTGATGTGAAAACAATAAGTGCATTAGCAGGAATTCCAGATTCTACTTGTAGAAGATATCTTTCTATTTTAGAAGAAGAGAGAATTATATATTCTGATAATAAGGTTAGAAATAGAAAATACTATTATTACAATTTACTTGATTTATTACGTTAGAGAAGTTCAAAAGCAGATGATACGTCAGATAACAGCACGTTAGCGACATCCCAACTTGTGAGAATAAATGAAAGTGGGGCTGACTTATGTGAGGATTAGAGGTTTGGCTAAAATTAGGTGCGTTGACCAGGAACGTCGCGAACCCCAGGAACGTTATGTGAAATTGCACTAAAGGAGGTTATTAGATATGGATAAGAAAGAAGATATGATTGAAGTTATAAATAGAGTAAAAAAAGTTAAACGTGGATTTAAAGGAATAGAAAAAGAATCTAAAGAGATAAGAAATTATTATGGAGTAAATGAATGTTTCGAGATTGCACAGGAATTATTTAAATATGATTCTTTTCAAGTCAGAATGCTTGCTACTTTTATTATGGGCTCGATTTCTTATGAATTAGAGAGTGCATTAGTTTTTTTAAAAGAAAGAGTTAGTTTAGATGAAAATTGGCGTGTCCAAGAGATATTAGCAAAAGCTTTTGATACATATTGTGAGAATATAGGATATAATAATTCATTACAAACGATAAAAGATTGGTTAAATAGTGATAATCCTAATGTAAGAAGAGCGGTGACTGAAGGTTTAAGAATTTGGACAAGTAGAGATTATTTTAAACAAAATCCACAAATTGCAGTAAATATACTCGGAAAGTTAAAGTCTGATAATAGTGAGTATGTTAGAAAATCAGTTGGTAATGCATTAAAAGACATAAGTAAAAAACATAAAGAGTTAGTTAAACAGGAAATTGAAACTTGGAATTTATCAAATGGGAAAATAAAACAAACTTATAAATTTGCAATTAAATATCTAGATTCAAAAAGGGGGATTAAAAATGAATAGTTATGATAATTTTTTCTTATCGGTTGATAATATAAATAAAGCTAGAGAATATTATCAAAATACATTAGATTTAGATATTAAATTTGATTTTTCAAAGCAAGGGATGTTAGCTTTTAAAGTAGGAGAGGAAGAACCAGCTATTATTTTAAAAGATAAAAATAAATTTCCAAATATAAAGCCAACAATATGGTTTGTAGTAGATAATGTAGAAGAAGAGTATAAAAAATTAAAAAGTAGAAATGTTAATTTTATATCAGAACCTTTTAAGATTAGAACTGGAATGGCAGTAGAATTTGAAGATCCTTTCGGAAATAGATTTGGTATTACGGATTATGAGGAATAAGAAAGTGTAGTGCAAGTGCAACTTCACATAACATGAGCTTAACGACATCTAATCTATTTAGCATAAATCAAAGTCGGGGATGACAGATGAAAGTTTTGTGTTTAAATTTAAATTATGAGCATTGATGAGACGTCGTGAAGCTCAGGGACGTTATGTGAAAGAGCAGGCTTAAATTTAATTTTTTCTAAATAAAGTTTTAAAAGTAAGGATAATTAATATATTAAAATACCTGAAAGATTAAGACTTTGTTAATTACAAATGAGAGTACAGTAAAAGTTGTTCGTTAAACCAGAAATTTTATTAAAACTAGGTATAAATATGGAATACTTTGATAACTAAAATGATTATCAAAAATTTAATTATTTTTCATTGGAAATATAATTAATGAAAGCAATCGAAGATATATATTAATGTATGTTAATTATAATCTTTTAGTTTAACTTTAATTTAAATTAAAGCAATTGTCACATGTTATATGGCAATATTTGCTTTATGAAAGGATGATAATATGGAATTAGAATTTTTGATTATGTTTTCTACTGGAGTATTTTTAGCATCAATTGTGCCTGGTCCAACTACAATATTAGCATTAAATAATGGTACTAAGTATGGTATGAGGAATGTAATAATTAGTGCTTTGGGTAATTTAATGGGAACTTGGATTCAAGCTATATTGTCTTTAACAGGTATAGGTATAGTTTTGGCAAAGTCAGAAATGATGTTTAACATTATTAAATATTTAGGGGTTTTATACTTGATTTATATTGGAATAAGATCTTTTTTTCAAAAAACTGATTTTATAATAAAAGAAAATAAGAAATTTAGAAATTCACATATTTCTTCTAGAAATTTATTTTTAGAAGCTCTTTTGGTTACTTTAGGTAATCCCAATGCAATAATATTTTTTCTAGCTCTATTTCCTCAATTTATAAAAATTGGAGAAAGTAGCTTAATTAAAATAATTATTTCATTTTTAATTTTATCTATTATAGCATTTTCATGCATGATGATTTACGGTTTAGTTGGAGAAAAAATTACAATTATATTTAATAGTAAAAGAAAAGTTAAGATATTCAATTTTATTGTTGGTAGTGTATTTATTATTTTAGGAATAATTATGGCTTTGAATTAGTAGTAAGTTATATTTAAGGTTTGTTAATAAATCCAGTCTGCTCCATCACATAACATGCAATTAACGACATGCTATTTGAGATGATAAATGAGAATCAGGAATAAATTATGTAAGGTTTAGGGTTTATCTAGATTGGGATCATTATCGGCACGTCGTGAATCGCAGGGACGTTATATGACAGAATCGGCTAAGTCTTGCATGAGCTTTGATCGATAAGATTTATCTTCTATCCTAAAAGAGGAAGATTGAAACATTTGAGCTT
>NZ_KB900618.1:103309-114539 GCF_000379025.1 Orenia marismortui DSM 5156 | reverse complement strand
TTGATTCCTTTTCTTGTCTTTTAGTACCGTTAGACTTTTTATAATTACCATAGACTAACTCATCTCTATTTACCATCAAGATACCTTTGTCTATATAATTGTATATTGTTTTCCAATGTAGCTTAATTTCAAATCTTTCATCTTCCTGTATTTGATTAGCAATTACTTCTGGAGACCATTTATCTTGTTTTATTTTTCTTTCTATAAATCTTGCTAACTCATGTTCCTTAGCTATTTTTATCTTAGTTCCTTTAGCTGTAGCATTTTTATCATAGACTTTTTGCGCTATTTCAGCATCATATTCTATTCTTGTCGTATAATCAGAATTTAATAATTTTAATTCACCTTTCTTAAGCTCTCTACTTATTGTTGTTCTATGTTTTCCTAACTCTTTTGCNATCTCCTTATCTTTCTTACCTTGAATATTATATAAATGCTCTATTATTTTCCTATCTTCCAAAGTTAGGTGTTTTCCTTTTTTACTTTTTCTGTTATAATTATTTTGACACATATTTTAATACCTCACTTTATGTTATTTGTGGTTATTTAACATTATATATGAGGTATTTCTATGTGTCACTTTTTATTTTTTGATCTACCTGTGCATTTAATTATACAATGCTCCTCTAAATTGATTAAAAAATCTAAAATTTTCCCCCTATTATCCTCTTTAAAATCCATGCTTTCTTCTAGATCATACTTATTATCTTTAACTAAAACTTCTTTTCCCCAGTCTATTAAGCTTTCCTCTGCTTCCATCAATTTGCTATTTACTTTCCAATAATCTAAATTATTCTTTAATCTAAGTTCTTTTTCAATTAACTTTCTCCCTTCATACTTATCTTTTAAAGTCTCTAGCTCTTTCCTATAAGTGTGATCAACTATATTCTTATAAGCTAGTGCTAACAAATATTCCTTCTGCTCTTTTGTCTGTTTTTTTAAAGTCATTTTTATTCCCCCTTTTACTTATTTTAATCTTAACAATTATATATAAATATATTCATAAAAATCATCCTTCAATTTAATAATTAGAATTATAAATTATTTTTAGAAAAGAGATTAAATAGTCATAAGTGATTAGATTATAATTGACTAATATAACTAATGCTAATAATTTTAGCAGAATTATATTTTAGAATTCAAATTCTAAACTAGGGTTATAACTGAATAATAATAAGATAAACTCATAAAAGAGACTGATTTATGGACATACTAATAGAATTATTAATCGGATCTCTGCTCCTCCTTATAACTATTTGGGTAATCTGGATTCGTATTATCTCTGGCTATCTGATAATAAAATCAAGCTTTCTTAAAAGAAGAGTTAATCCTAAGATAGATATAGAAAATAAATTTATAGATTTAATCTTATTAATATTCAAAAACATACTATTAATAACTCTAATATTAGGCGGAATAGGTCTAGTAATCACTTTTATTATTAGCTCAAAGAAAATATTCTTTGAGAATTTATTTTAATATAAAAGAGGAGAGCTTTTAAAAGCTCTCCTCTTTTATATTATTACTTATTCAATTTTTTAACTTTATTAAATCATCTTTTGATATATTAACACCTAAACTTTCGATCTCTTTTAATAATTTATTATAATCTACATCTTCTTTTACTAATTCTTCTTTAATGAGTTTTAAAACTTCAATTTTATTTTGAGCCTCTCCAGTGGCTTGTGCTAATTTTACTAATGTACTATGTTCAATTTTAATATTGTTTTGTTTTAGGCTATTTGATAGCTCAATTATTTCTTTACTTTCTTCTAATTCTGCCTTAATAACCTGAACTGGATTATCCATTAATCTTTTAATACTCAAATTAATAATTTCCCCACTCTGATAAAAGGTATAACAGGTCATTCCAATACCTAAAGAAATAATACAGACAGATAGAATAATTAATCTCTTAAATAATTTGAAAATTATCTTTACCTCCTTAGAAAATAATCATGATTTTTAATTACTACTCTACTATTGCTACGGTTAATCCGCCTTGAGGCATTATAATAGTACTATATTGGTGATTATATTTATCTTCTATATAAGATAATACTTCATCAAGAGAATTCATCTTCTTAGCAAACATTAGCTCTGTAAACTCTTGATTGAACTCAGAGATAAGAATAAATTCCTTGTTCAAAACAACTTTACTAATTGCAAAAGCTTTATGTCCACCAATAACAAATTTTTCTCTGATCCGTTCTACATTATCCTCTGGTTTTTTTGAATTATTTAACCATTCTTCAAAAACATCTTCTCCTAATCCAGCTCTACATTCAGCTAATAAGACTATTATTCCTCCATCTTTCACAGCATAATCTGCATTATCAAGAGCTTTTTGGGCTTGATAAATATTAATATCTTTGGGATAGCCTCCTGCACTAACAATTGCTATATCTGCTTTATGTTTAATAGGTACATGATACATTTCTGCAGAAACATTTACTCCTTGATACCAAGCAGCTTCTAAATCTCCTGCAACTACTTCAACTATCTCTTTCTTACTGTTAGTTACTACATTCAAGATAAAATCCACTTCTGCCTTTCTTGCAGCTTCAATCATTTCCAAGCTTACTGGATTATCTTCTATTCTTGGTAAATTACCAACTAAGTTAACCATATGGGCATGATTATTTTGGATGGTATCTCTTCCTGCAACTCCTGGTAAGATAGACTTTCTTCCTCCTGAAAATCCTGCGAAATAATGAGGTGTTATCACCCCAGTAGTAATTAAAAAATCTGCCTCCAAAACTTCACGATTAAGATAAAATCTATTTCCTGTATCTAATTCGCCCATATCAACTAAGTCATTATCAGGATCATGGGATATCAAACGATAATTATCTACTATATCATCACCAAAGATTTTTCTATTCTGCTCTTCAGTATTAGGATCATGAATTCCAGTAGCTATAATAAAGGTGATCTCTTCTTTATTTATCCCTGCCTTATGTAGTACATCCAAAAGTGGTGGTAGCATATATTCATAAGGTGTTAAACGACTTACATCATTAACAACTATAACTACATTATTAGGAGACTTCTCAGCTAACAATTGCTCTAGAGATGATGAAGCTATTGGATCTTCTAAACAATCTTCAATTGTCTCCAAAGGATCAACTAGCCCCTCTCTTTCATTTGGTAATAATACTTCTACCTGCTTTCTTAATCTTTCCATATTTAAATTAACTTTTTCTGCTCCATACTTCAACTTCATAAGTTACTCCTCCATTTTAATTTAATTATTTACTAAATCTATAACTTTCTGATTTATATTATATTTAGATAAACTCTTTAATTTTCCTTTTATTTAGTCAGTTCTATAGTCATAAATGACTAATTCTGAAATAAACAGATCAGCTTAAAATATAAAATAAAGCTTTAAGATTATCATAAAATTATTTTTATTCTTAAAGAAGATTAAGTTGCAAATATATGAGCATCAAAAAACTCTCAGTTTTAAAACTGAAAGTTTTTATTAGTCTTAATTTCTTTTTAAAAATTCCTGCCATAACTCTTCTAATTCACTTTGATATTCTTTAGCCTTTAATTCATGGTATTTAGGGACTAAATTTAATTTATTTGTATTATATATATTTAAATGGCCTAGAAAATTGATTCCATCACTCAATTTTAATTTAGCACAATTTGAATTATAGATCCCTTTGTACTCTACTGTATAACCATTTCTCTGTAAATAATCAACAAATTTATTTGCTATCTCTTCTAATTCTTCTATCAGACTATTTTCTCTATTTTGATTACTTCCATTCATTGCTCCTGCTTTAGCTAATTTATCAGCCCATTCATTCCATTTCACTCCTGTATGTGCTTTAACTTTATACCAATTTATCTTAACCTTAGCTTTATTAATAAATTCTTTAAAGTTTTGAGTTAATGCTTTATTAGTTTTATATTCTCCAGTTGCCCATTTTTTTATATTCTCCATATCATAAAAAATATCTACTTCTTCAACTCTGTTCTTATGACACCACTTAACCCCTTCCTGAGTTGCTACCAATTCTCCTCCTACCTGTCTAGAATTCTGGGCCAATGGATCTGTTACTTCCCCTGATATTTCCTCTACCAACTTGTTATCATCTAAAATAACAACTCCATAACCAATCTTACCATCTATATAAGAACCATCAACATAAATCTGATAATCAACAGAAGATTTTTCTTGATTGTTTTCTTGACAAAAGAAATTTCTACCTTCCCATAATGAAATTAATCCCTGCTCAAGCTGTTTATTCTTTAATTCATGGCATTTTAAAGTATATTTTTCTTTCTTTGGACTATAATAAATATTCAAATTTCCAAATTGATCATCATTCTTTTTTATATTAACCTTAACCATATAATCACGAACCTGTGTTATCTCACCTTCTATATCTTCATTCTTTAATTTCTCAATAAATTCTTTAGCCTTTAATCTTAATTCTTTTTCACATTTATATGCCATTAATAAACTCCCCCATTACTTATAAGATAAATATAATATAATATAATCTAATCTAATTCTCAAACAAATTAAATTATATCAGAATTAGGAAATATATCAAAGAAACAACTTCTTATTTAGCTTAATAATTCATAAACAAACCTTGATAAAAAATATTATCTTTTAACTCTTAAAAACTAAATTCCCTTATATGCTGTATCTTCTTTTGATATGAGCATTGTTTTATCAATATTTTGTTTAATCTTAAAAAAGAAGGTTGTCCCCTCTTGATTACTTTCAAACCAAATATCTCCCTTAAATATTCTAGTAACAATATAATAAGTAATTGTTAACCCTAAACCTGTTCCATTTCTCCCTTTAGTAGAAGCAAAAATATCAAAAATATATTCTCTAATTTTTTCAGGTATTTCTGGTCCAGAGTTATAGATGCTAAATAAAACTTCATTATCCTTAGATTCAGCTTTAATTAAAATCTTTCTATTCTGCTCATAATTCATCAATACTTCTATAGCATTATTTAATAAATTTAATATAATTTTGCTAAATAAATTCTTATCTATTTTAATTTCTAAATCCTCTAATTCAACTTCTAGCTTAATTTTCTCTTTTTTACAATTTTCAAATACTTCTTTTAGTATTTCTGAAAAGATATCATTAATATTATATTTTAACAACTCTAATTGATGAAAATTAGATAATTCCAAAATTTCATTCATCAGATTATTTATTTGTTCGATACGCCCTTTAATACTATCAAAATATAAGTTTGTCTGCTCATTATTTGAATTAATCTTCCCTAATTCCGCTATAGCTAAAATCTCTTGCAATGGATTTCTAACTTCATGAATTACTCTAAAAGCCATTCGACCAGCATCTTCAATTTTATTAAATTTCTTAATTCTATCAGAGTGTTTAATTAATCCTCCTAAATTTAAACCTAGGTATATTCCTCCAATCATTTCCCCATTTATTATAATTGGAAAAGAGATTAGCTCTACCACTCTAGAGAGATGGTCTTTAGACTTCTTATTATTTATATATTTTTTGGTATGAACAAAGTTACCTAAAGCAATTCTTTTTAACAATAATTCTATCTCTTCTTCCGAATCAAAAAAAAACTTAATACTTTCACCAATCAAATCTTTTGCCTCTAGTCCACTATTATTTACAACTGATCTATTTACATAATTAAGTTTACCCTCTAAATCAAATAAACATATCTCTAACTCACTAAAATAAATGTGGCTATTAGCTTTAAAAGATTCTACTAAATCTTCTAGAGTATTAATTTTTTTCTTAAAATCTATATTTAAGATAACTACTCCACGAGAAGAAGAATTTATTTTTGTCGGTAAATGACAATATAAAATTCTTCTTTTCCTATTCTTCCACTTGTATTCTTTATATCCATAAAAAGGACTACCAGTACGTAATGCATCTATGGCAGTGCTTCCATCTAGTGTATGAATTTCAGTTAAAGGTTTAAATATATACTCATCGGGTCTTTTAACCCCTAGCTTACCAAAAGCCTCATATGCAATTTGGTTACCTCTTCTGATCTTATATTCATCATCTATAATCACTGCTATTCCTGGAAAGTTATTAACTAGATATTCGATACTATCTTCCATACTTATCCCTCCAACCAGCTGAATAAAATACAATTCAAATTCTTTTCAATTCTATATATTCAATATAATAATTTATTTTCCTGCTAAATACTTCATAATGATCCATTTAATTTATTTATTTTTCTATTTATTATAGTTTTTTACTTGATTTGGCTATGGGTCGAGTTGATATGATAAAAGAAGATGTATGTTAATTAACATACATCTTCTTAATTAATTTTATCCTAACCTAGTACATTATCTAAAAACATCATAATTACAAAGCCAATTAAAATTGCATGAGTTGATAGACTAGAAGTAGAATTTTTTTGGCTTTCTGGAATTATCTCATTACTAATAACAAACAACATTGCTCCTGCTGCAAAAGCTAAAGCAAAGGGTAACACAGGACGTGATATTTGTATTAATCCTACACCTAATAAGCCACCAATTGGCTCTACTAAACCACTTGCTAAAGCAATAATAAAAGCCTTCCAAACTTCCATCTTTTCCTTGACAAAAGGTATTGCTACCGCCAAACCTTCTGGTATATTCTGTAATCCAATAGCTATAGCTAAGCCAAGTCCATTTAAAATATCTCCATCCCCAAAACCTACCCCCACAGCTAATCCTTCTGGGAAATTATGTATAGTTATAGCCAAAGCAAAGAGCCATACCTTTCTAAGATTAGTATCCTCATCTGTCGAATTGGATAATAAGTTTGTATCAGGAAAGAACTTATCTACTAAGTCTAAAAAACCTCCCCCCGCTAAAATTCCAAATAATGCTATGGTAGCACCTTTAATACCTCCACCTCCTTTTTCAATAGCGGGGATAATTAAGCTAAAAGATGTAGCTGCTAACATAACACCTGCTGCAAAACCTAATGAAGTATCTAAAACCTTCTTGTGTATATCTTTAGTAAAAAAAATTGGAATAGCTCCTACTCCTGTAGCTAATCCAGCTGCTAAACTGGCTAAAATACCAATAGTAACAATATTATAACCTGCAAGAAATTCAAGCATAATCCACCTCCTTTACTCCATAATATTTACTAGAATTAAATTATGTGCTTAATAAATATGAATATCAGAGTAGAGTTGAACATAAATATAAATTGAGACTTTATTACCTTAATTATGGACAATAAAGGAGGTTATTAAATGAAATTGATAGATTTTTTTAGAGAAAGTTCCACAGAAACTCTAAATACCATTGCTAATAAACATAATATTTTTTATAATCCCAACTTTTCTAAAAGCTGGTTAAGTAAACAGATTAAATATAAACTAACACAAGAAAAATATTTAAGTAAAATTATAACTCATGAAATATCACCTCAAGCTCATAAACTTCTTAATAAACTGGTTCATACTGAATCAATTAATAAAGATAGCCTTGCCCAAGAAGTTTTTGAAGAATTAAATAATTTGGGAATCATTTATAGTAAGAACAACTTTTGTTATATTCCTAAAGACTTAAGAACTATCATTAGAAAATCTTTAGAAAATACTAATTCTACTAATAATGATCATAAAAAAATTTTTAAAAAGAAACTTAATAATACTACACCTACTTTAATTAATGAATCTCTACAAATAAATAATACCAGCAAAATTACATTCTTTGCCTATGTAGTTTTAGTAATTTCTTATGCTAATAAATTAATTAGCAATAATAATCTATCTTCTAAAGAATTAAAAAAATTATTATTAAGCTACATTAAAAAAATTAATTTTACTTCCTGTTCTGAAATTGAACTTTTAAATTATATTTTGGATTATAGCTATAATAAAGAGCTGATATCCTACAAAAACAAACAACTTAAGAATAACTTTAAGCTTTGGCTAGAAAGTTCTTATCAAGAAAAATTACTTAATTCTTTAAAGCTTTTCTTTCCTCATGATTTTGAAGTATTTAGAAGAATTATTTCAGTTTTAATCTATTACCCTTTAAATAAAAGCATCCCACTTGAATTTATTATTAAAGAATTTAAGCTTAATTTAACAGAAGAAAAAGGTAAAATTTTGAAATTGTTGAATATATTTAATATAGAAGACTCTTTTTTATCCTTAACCGACCTATGTTGGAATCTATTCAACTCTGATAGAAAAGAATTTTCAAATAAAATTAATATAATAAAAGATGAGATTATAATTGATCCCAATATTGAATTAACTAAATTATGGCTTATCTCTCAAAAGTCATCATTAATAGAGATTAATAATTATCTAAAATTTAAATTAGACAAAGGAGGCAGATCTATGAGTAAAAACTTAGAAAAGAAATACCCTAGCCTACGTGAATTAAGATTAAAAAGAATTAAAGGTGAATATCAAGGGGTATCTGATGAACAGTGGAAAGAATTATTAAATGAATTCAAACTAGAAAATAATATTACTGGCAATGAAAGCTTAAGAATCGACTTAGCATATCGCACATTACATTATCCACTTTAGGTTAATTCTAAGTTTGGGACTAAATAGAGTTTACTCTTAATTTTAGATTTAACCTAACTTATAATAAAAAGACCGAACAAAGTTCGGTCTTTTTATTATTTTTCTGCCAATACTACCAAAGGAAAAGATTCTAATGCTTGATATTTATTAAATTCAAAATCACCATAAAATTTAACTTTATTATATCCAAGCTTCTTTAATAAATTGAATAAAACTTGAGATTGCAAAGGATATAATAAAACCGAATTAACAAACTCACCTCTAGGAGTTCTTAATTTAGTCTTAAAATTAATTTTTTCACCTTTTAAGTCATAATCTCTTAGCAAGGTAACTACTGAGTCTTTAGCATTTATTGTAGGTAAGGACTCTATATTTTTAGATATTATTCTATCATAATTAACAATTTGCAATATTAACTTCCCATTATCCTGTAATAAATAATGAATTTTTGATAATACCTCTGCTATTTCTTCTTCATTATCTAAATGAACCAAGGAATTGCCTATACAGGTTATTAAATCAAATTTCTTTTCAGAGTATAGTTGGTCAATATCCTTCATATCTCCTACTTTAAAATCAATATTAATATTTTGCTCATAACTTTTATCTTTAGCCAACTCAATCATTTTAGAGCTCAAATCTAAGGCTGATACATTGTAACCCAACTTAGCTAATTCAATTGCATAATTTCCTGTTCCTGTAGCCAAATCCAAAACTTCATCTCCTTGTTTGAGACAGCTCTCCATAAAATTTAATTTTACATTTTTTAAGGGAAATATGTAATCATAATAACAACTGAATTGTTCATAAAACTCCATTTATAACACTTCCTTTCTGAATTTTAAAGGCTAACTAATATATATTTTTAATCAAATTTAATTTTTCTATTTAGTTAAAAGCAATTCCATTATAGCAGAAAATTCTGATATTATATATTAAAAATATCACATAAAGATAAAAAAGTAAGGGGATCCCCTTACTTTTTGTCTCTATTTAACTATTTTTATAATACTATCCCCTAAATCTAAGTGTTCTTCTCCTGCCTGATTAATCTGACTTACCATAGTAAAGATCTCACTAATCAAATCCATTACATTTGCAAAGTGGCTATCTAATTTATGAGCAATCTTACGATTATCATCCAGATGTAGATTTAAACTATTAATACTATCTTTAGATTTAGATAATAAATTATATATATTTCTAGTGCTAGATATAATATCTTCTAATAAATCACTAGTTCTTAATGATAAATCTTTAATCTCTTGAGCTACTATTGCAAAACCAGCTCCAGATTTATTCACTCTTGCTGCTTCAATAGATGCATTTAAAGCTAACATATTTGTTTGATCTGCAATCTTTCTTATCTTTTCCACAAACTTTGCAATATTATTAATTTCATTATGTAAGTCTACAAATAATTTATAAAAATCCTCTAATTCTTCTTTTGAACTTTCTAAATCTATCTTCATATTCGATATGATATCTTCTTCAATCTTATTCTCTTCTAATACCAGATTAGCCTTGTTATTAATATCATTAACCTGCCCTATTATCCAATTGTCCTCATCTTTCATCTCTTCTACGCTCTGTTGAACCTTTTGTTTTAAAGTATACAATTGCTCATTGACTTGAGCTTTATTATTTAGAGCTTGCTTAACTTCAGATATCTCTTCACTTTTATCTGCTAACTTCTCTTTTAATGCTCGGTTTTCTTGCTTTAATGCCTTAATTTCTTCTTTCAACCTCTTTCTCCCTAACAAAACAACCACTCCTTATACTAGAACCAATTTAGGTGCTATTAATTATTCTTACAATCCTGAGTTGTTTACTTGGTATTATTCTATATTAAAAAGAAAATGATGTCAAGAAAATCATTTTCTTTTTCTATATTATCCATATATAATTTAAGTAATAGATAATCCTTAAGGATTATCTATTACTCTAATTCAATCTTTGCTCTACTTTCATATTTTATACCTGCCAGAAGAGCTTTACTCCCCTCCTTAGCAGAAAGTTTTTGTCTCTCTTTAGATTCTAAATTCAGACTATCTAAAACCTCTTTACTCTCTTCTTGACCTTCCTCCAAGATATTTTCATTTCTAGCCTCATAATGAAATATCAACTCTTCTCACCTCTATGATTATTTTATTATTAGCACAATGCCAAATCCCATTATTTGGTAATATTCTATGTTAAAAATAAATTAATGTCAAGTCTATAGTTCAATTTTCCCACTTAGCTTCAATTAGCTTAACCACTCTTCTAATAATATTTAATAATTCATCTTTAATCTACTCTCATATTTCATATCCAAAAGAACAGACTTACCGTCTTCTTTTAGTTGATTTTCTTTCTCTTCGAGTTTTAGCTTTAAGGGAGTTAAGACTTTTTTAGCATCTTTTTTCTTATCATCTAAAATATTCTCATTTCTCGATTCATAATGAAATATCACCTTTCTCACCTCTATGTATAATTAATTTATTACTTAGTATATATAATAATTATCTCTTAAATTGCAATAATAAATTGAACATTTTCAAACTGTAATAATTTGGTTATTTAGTCATAAAGAATTTGTTTTAATTTATCTTCAAATATTTCATCAGGGGTTAGGTAATCTAAGATTTTTCTTGGTAAAGTATTGCACCAGTTTTGGACTCTAGCAATAGATTCAATAGAGAATT
>NZ_KB900618.1:69514-103209 GCF_000379025.1 Orenia marismortui DSM 5156 | reverse complement strand
CCAGTGTCAGGGTAATAGACCATAATCTTTTTATTAGCTTTAATTTGAGAAACTGTACCACGTTTTAGTTCGTTTCTAATGGTATTAGAAGCTCTACCTAAACGTTTTGCAATAGCATTTGGATTCATTCCTTCGGAATGTAATAATGCAATTTGACCACGTTCATAAGCATTTAGGTGTTTATTTTTTCGGGATTTTGGTGTATCATTTAAGTAAGTCATAGTGTGCACCCTCCTGTAACTGGTTATTTTGTGGTGATTTAATTATATTACAGGTTGGTGCCCTATGGCTATTTTTATTTTGTTCAATTTGATTTTACAATGAAGCATAATAATTATCTACTTGTAATTTCTATTATATATACTATAGTCTGGCTCAAAATTCAGCTTTAAAGTTCTTAGTAAATTTATATGTGAACTATATCATAGCTATTACTAAGTTTTTTAGTTATAATTTATAGAAAGGAGGAATTATAATGTTTAAAAATGAGATAATACTAAAAATGAAAAATTACTTTGCTAAAGATCAAAAAAGGATAGATCATGCCTTAAATGTAACAAATTATGCTGAAAAATTAATTAAGCATTGTGATAAAGAAATCAATGAAGAAATTATAATTTATGCAGCTATCTTACATGATATTGGAATTCATGAGGCTGAAAGAAAGTATAACAGTACTGCTGGCAAGTATCAAGAATTAGAGGGCCCACCTATTGCTAAAAAGATATTAAATGATTTTCCCATAACTCAAAAATCAATTAGTGAAATCTGTGAAATAATTGCTCATCATCATTCTCCAGGAGTAATTAATACAATGAATTTTAAAATATTATATGATGCGGATTGGTTAGTTAACCTCCCAGAAGAATATAACTATAAGGAAAACAAGGATAAATTAGATCAAATTATTGATAAGCTATATCTAACAAAATATGGTAACTCATTAGCGAGAAAATTATTTCTAGGATAACAAAGAAGATGATTTCATTAGTAAGAAATGATGAGCTCCTAGTAAATAACTTAACTTATTACTCCTTAAAATCGCTTTATAACTACTAAGTTTTACTAGCCACAACTTCAACTCAGTCTATATAGCAATATTTGCTGAATAAAAAAGATATATTATGTAAAGCATAATATTAGCTTTGAAAGGAGGAGGCTAATGAACATTCAGTCCCTTATCAAAATCAAAAATAATTTTGATAAAAGGCTATTGGAAAAAGATCCTAAAATATTCTATTCCAAAATTTTAGCTTTTATGGGTGGAGCATTTCTTTTAGGTAGATTAACTAAAAAATAATAGTATTCACAACCTTCTTTCAAGTAATAAAAAGGCTAAGGCTAGTTAGCCTTAGCTTCTAATTTTAGCTATTCTAATCCTTTTGCCCAGCTTCTAATTTCATCTTCTGCTTCAGAAGTTATATCTCCATCCCATCTAAAACTTTCAATAATAAGTTCAACTCCTAATTCTTCTAATTTATTCTCTAATATATCTACAGCTCCACAAAAATCTGGAAAAGCTGTATCACCAGCACCAAAAACTCCTCCTTTTTTAGTAGATAAATCAAGATCTGATAAAGAAGAATAAAAATCATCAAAATCTTCTTGTAACTCTCCAGATCCCCAAGTTGAAGATCCAAATATAATCAAATCAAATTCCTCTAATTCTTCTACTTTTGTATTAACTACATCCTTTCTATCCAAATCATAATTTTCACTTAAGGAAGTCTCTACTACTTCTGATAATCTCTCTGTATTTCCCATAGTTGAACCATAAACAATAATTGCTTTTTCCATATTATAACCCTCCTAGAAGATTTAATTATTCATAAAATATATAAATTAAATTACTTTTATTAATTTGATTAGCATTTTTTTCTGTTAATTGATTCTTGAATCTATCTTTTAAATTTTTAATTCTCTTTACTTTATATAGATTAATATAGTATTTATTAAATTAAACCTTAGTAATTTTTGGCGTAAAGGAACAATAACCTATTCGATCACTATCTTTCTTAATCTCTGCCCACCGTTCTTCTGCTATTACTTCTTTGGCTGTTGGATATAAAATATGATTCTCTTTAAAGATATGATCTCTTAATGTTAATACTATATATTCTGTATTATCATTTAGTTGTTTTTTTAAATCATCAAAGTCTAAACTATCAATATTATTAGCTAAATAGTCAACCTTCTCTTTTCTTGGCCATAAATCTTCATGTTCCATCTTCATAATCCTTGTAGGTCCTGTAACACCAGTAGCATCTACCTCTGGGAACAATGCTTCTTCTTCTCTTTTGTGATGGTTTTCAGTTTCTAATAGATTGTAGGCTATATCTTTTAATTGAGTAAATATCTCATTGTCAGAATTATAGATCTTCATTTTCTGAATTCTATTATTAACCTTCTCTAATCTATCTAAGATCTTTAAAATTTCATCATGTTCTGTAATTAAAGTATTAAGTGGATGTCCTACAGGTACTTCTGCTTTTAAAGCTTCTAATTCTTCTGCCATTGCTTCAATATGTGCTTCACATAAGTGGCGCAATTCTGTCTCTTCTAATCCATCATCTATTAATTCTTGCTCTGCTTCAGATAACTCCTTAGGACTAATTCGATTTAGTAAATCTCTAGCTTCTTCTTTAACTTGCTGAACCTCTTCTCCTGAATTTAATCTTTCCAATAAATCTTTTAATTCTTCTTTATTACTTTTCTTATTCATCATTATCACCTCATTATATAATTAATTTAATGTTTGAAATTCGAAGATTATTATTTTAAATTATCAACTTTATTGTATATTTATTATCCTATACTCCAAACTAAAAGTATGTGATTCAAATCAATTTTTGAAAAAAGGGGGGAAATTTAATGTCAGATAAAGATGTAAAAGAATCTTATCAAAGAAGTAGTAAAAGAATGCAAGGAAAAGCAAAAACTGATAAAACTATAGGGGGGCAATTATCAAATAAAGATTATAATGATCCAGATCTTCATGGTGATATTCATAATGATCTTCAGATAGATTATAATAACTTTGAAAAATCACCTTCTATGGAAGAATTACATAAGTGGCAACGAGAACATATATCAACAGATGACCAAGGTAAAGATGGTTATCCAATGAATGTTATTCTTGATCCTGCTATGAGAGAGATGTATCAAGTAGTCAATAAAGGAGAAATGACAAATGTCTTTGACCGTTTCAGTGAACAACAACCAATTCAATGTAAGTTCTGTGTAGAAGGTCTATCTTGTCAATTATGTGCTAATGGTCCATGCCGTATCCATCCTAAAGCTCCTCGTGGAACCTGTGGTGTTGATGCTCATACTATGGTTGCTAGAAACTTTATGTATCGCCATGTTACTATCGGTACTTCTGCAAATATATTCCATGCACAACAAGCAGCTAGAACATTAAAGGCTGCTGGAGAACACCCAAAAAGTGGATTAAAGATTCGTGATCCAGAAAAGCTAAAAAAATATGCTGAAATGGCAGGACTAAACTCCAGTCAATCAATTGAAGAACTTGCAGTTGCTTTTGCTAAATGGGTTATCAATGATATCCATAGCCCTTATCATATAGAATCTAAAGCTGTTGAAGCCTTTGCTCCAGCTAAGCGTAAAGAATTATGGAGGAAACTTGGTCTATTCCCAGGTGGTGGATATAGTGAAATTGCCTTTGCTCAAACTCAATGTATGACTAATTTCAACTCTGACCCTGTTGAATTTCTACTAAGATCAGTTCGCTTGGGAATTGCTAACGAGTATCAGGGATTATTCTTATTGGATATTCTTCAAGAAATTTTAATGGGTACCCAAGAGATTACAGAAAAGAAACAGAATATGGGTCTTCTCGATGAAAATATGATCAATATCGTTACCAATGGTCATATGCCATTATTGGCTCATGTTGCAATTGAGCTTGCTTCTAGTGATGAATGGCAACAGAAAGCCAAAGATGCCGGTGCAGAAGGTATACAAATTCTTGGACATGTCTGTGAAGGACAACAACTAATGAATTATGAAGGAACTCATAATCAGAAAGCTTATGGTGGACAAGAGGGTGAATGGTTAAGTCAAGAGTACCTACTAGCCACAGGAGTAGTTGATATGTTCATGTTCGACTATAACTGTACAGTACCTACTATGCCACTTTTTGCTAAGAAATTTGGTACCAAACTCTTAAGTACTCATCCGGTGATTAAGTTACAAGGAACTGAAACCTTAGACTTTATCCCTGAAAAGATGAAAGAACAAGCAGAAAAAGCCTTAAATAAAGCAATTGACTCCTTTAAAGAACGTAAAGAATCTGATAGAGAGACATATATACCACCACATACTTCAGATTGTACCGTTGGATTTAGTACAGAATCGGTCAAAGAAGCTCTTGGAGGAGATTTCAAACCACTTATTGAACAGATTGCCAATGGTAATATCAAAGGTATAGCTACTATTGTTGGGTGTACTACTGCTCGCTATGGTCAAGGTGGAAGTAATATCTTCAAAATTACTAAAGGGTTAATTGAAAATGATATCCTAGTACTTTCTGGTGGATGT
Organism: Orenia marismortui DSM 5156; assembly: GCF_000379025.1. Classification (NCBI taxonomy): domain Bacteria; kingdom Bacillati; phylum Bacillota; class Clostridia; order Halanaerobiales; family Halobacteroidaceae; genus Orenia; species Orenia marismortui. Next base: position 98,649 of record NZ_KB900618.1, on the reverse strand, counting down.
ACCTCAGCTGTTATGGAATATACTGGATTAACAAATCCTAAAGCTGCTGAGGAATGTGGTGAAGGGTTAAAAGCAGTTTGTAAACAATTAGGTATCCCACCTGTATTAAGTTATGGTGCTTGTGTAGATATAGGAAAGATGACTCAAACTGCTAAAGAGATTGCTGATACACTAGAAGTTGACACCAATAAACTCCCTTTAGTTATTGGTGCCCCAGAATATTTAGAACAAAAAGCTGTTGCTGATGCTTGTACTGCTGTTGCTTTAGGTTGGTTGGTTCATGTTGCTCCTGTACCATCTATTACAGGTAGTGATGTAGTTGTTAAGACTCTTACTGAAACTACAGAAACTCTAGGATTAGGTAAGGTAGTAGTAGAAATGGATGCCGAAAAAACTATTCAAATCTATGTAGATCATATTAATAAAAAACGTAAAGAATTGGGGTTAGATTAAAAAAAGACCTCTAGAATTTTATAAAATTCTAGAGGTCTTTTTTTAATAATCATTTAGTTAGAATTTGAATATATTGTGACATTTTAGCCACTGTTTGTTCGCTACTGACTGGTAGCTAGTTAAAAATAAAATTATTAATCTACATCAAGATTCAAATTGTTCTTTTTCATAAATTCACCTAAATTATTCTTTAACTCTTCCACTTGCTCAGGACTATCTACATCTCCCTCTAGACCCATCTCTTCCATTAATTGAGCTATTCCACTATCATTTAAGAAATTAGAAAAAGCCTCTTTATCACCTAGATATAATTCATACAAACTTTCTATAGTTTCTATTTGTTCATCGCTAATATCTTTAGCTTCTAGACCTTCTAAAAGATCTAAGTCAATTCCAATCAATTCTGATAGTTCTTTTAATTTATCATCACTCATTAATATTCCCTCCTATCTATCTAAATTTTATTTTATAGATCTTAATTTTATGATTTATTCTTAGTCTTATTTAATAACAAATACCTTAACTGTAAAATACAACTCTTCCACCGACCACTATAAATACTCATCTTAATATCTTATCCCCATATTCTTATAAATCTTAACAAAATTCTATCTACTTTTCTATTTGTATTCATTCTATTACAATATATGTTTAAAGATTATTTATGTTAATAACTATGTTTCTATTTTTGTTAAACTAATATAAAAGGGCTCCAAAATTGGAGTCCTTTTATATATAGAAGAAAGGAAATTAGTTATGTAGGGGGGATTAGAAAGACCTAACCCCCTTAACTATTTTATTAGTGATCAATTCCTAAAACTAATAAGATTAAGATTAAAAATAATGCTATTGCTACACTTCCACCATAGCTATCATAACCCATCTTTAATCCCCTCCTTTCCTTTCATCTACTATAATATATGTAGTAAAATTATTTTTGTTAATAAAATTTAATAAGGATTCTAAATTAAAATCTTTATCAGATAAGAAAGGAAGATATTCTTAATAGCAAAGATTATGTAAGTAGAATAGGGAAATCCCTATTCTACTACTTAATATTATTAAACTCCAACGCCTAAGACTAATAAAATTAAGATTAAAAATAGTGCTATTGCTACACTTCCGCCATAGCCTCCTATATCTTCATAACATCCCATATTTTTGCCTCCTTTCCCTTCTTCTAATACAATATATGCTTGAAAAGTAATTCTGTTAATTAAAAATTTATAAAAATAAGAGAGAACTTAGTATATACTAAGTTCTCTCTTATCAGACAAAGAACAATGAGCTCTAGGTATTTTTTATAATAAATATTATCTTCAATATTTTTAATCTATCTGTCTTTTCTCTTGCTTTAAGATTAGGGCAGACCTTCTATAAATTTAGTATCCTCCGTTAATACCTAAAACCAATAAGATTAAGATTAAAAATAATACTATAGATTCACTTCCATACTCTCCGTAATCTCCCATTATTTCTCCTCCTTTCTTTTAATACAATATATGCTTAAAATCTAATTTCGTTAATAAGAATATCTCTTTAATTTATCTGTATATAGTAAAAAAACAAAGACTCCAAAAATGGAGTCCTTTATGAATTAATATAGAAGAAAGGAAATTTACTTATGTAAACGGGGGAGTCCCCCCGATTTACATTGTTTAGCAATCACCGCTATAAATTCCTAAAACTAATAAAATCAAAATTAAGAATAATACTATTGCTACACTTCCATCATATCCACCACAATCTCCATAGTTTCCCATTGCCTTCCCCCCTTTCCTTTCTTCTACTATAATATATGCTCAAAAGCTAATTTCGTTAATAAGAATATCTTTTTAGTTTATCTTTATAACAATAAATTAAGGCTACAAAAATAGATCTCTTAATTAATAAAGAAGATAAGTTATGTAATAGGGGGAGGATTCCCCCTATTACATAACTTATCAATAACCGCCATTAATTCCCAAAACTAATAAAATTAAAATTAAAAATAATACAATTGCTACACTTCCGCCATATCCACCACAATCTCCATAATCTCCCATTGCTTTCCCTCCTTTCCTTTCTTCTAATACAATATATGCTCAAAGATTAATTTTGTTAATAAATAGAAATTGAATTTAGTCTTATCTACTTTATAAAATCTAAAAGGACTCCTAGTTGGAGTCCTTAAAAGCAGGTTATAAATGTAATATAAAACTAGTAAACTTAGATTAATGGTCAATTCCTAAAACTAATAAAATTAGAATCAAAAATAATACTATTGCTACACTTCCATCATAATAATCCATTTTATTCTCGCCTCCTTATTCATCGTTATATTACAATATATGTCTAGAAAATAAATTCGTTAATAAAAAGCTTTAGCTTGATTTTTGCTATAGCTATCCCATTCTAAGTTTTAATTTAATGGAAATATTGCAATACTTTTTCATTGTTAGCTCTAGGGGTTAGAAAATATTTTTTGCCTAACTCCTACACTATCGCATTATCTTTCTAGCTAAATACTTTTAAAATTCACTCTAAAGTCAAATAACTACATAATGAAGAGACTATACATAAAGTTTCTTTATTAACTAGCAAACTATAAATACTAATCTATTAATTCACTAACTGTCACAAATTTAATATCCGCTTTCTCAATAGCAGGAAGTAAATTTTTTAAAGCCAATGAAGTTACATTACCTCCATGGGGACCAACATGACCAATTCCTATAGCCTGACCTTTTATAATCGATTTCCCTGCTAATTTTAGAATAGACTTTCTAATATACCCATAATTCTTATGATGATCTAAAAAGACATCTCTTTCTAAAACTCTAACCCCTAGTTCTTCTGCTACCACTCTTACCACTGTCTTAGGAGTGGTTCTACTATCTATAGCTATTAAATTATTCTGCTTAGCAACCTCTAAAATAGCTTTCATTACCCGTTTGTCAGCACTTGCTTTATCACCAGTATGGTTATTAAAGCCAATAGCTTGTGGTAAATCATTGACTGCTTCTTGCATTCTAGCTTTTATTTCTTCATCAGGCAATGAAGTTAAAATTGGTTTAACTCCTAACCAATTTGGCCTATCTAACTCTGTTTCCATAGGCAAATGTATAATAACTTCAAATCCCAAATTTTTGGCTATTTCAGCCTCTTCAGTTGAACTCTCCTTAAAAGGCATAATCGCACAAGTCATCTTTTGCTTTAAATTTAATATTCCTCCTGTTCCCTCGGCATTATTTCCAAAATCATCAATTATTATGGCAATTTTTGCATCACTTTTTCTAATCTTAATAGGAGCTAAGATATCTAAATATGGTGATAATTTTAATTTTTGAGTATCAATTAAGAATTGTATCTCTTCTACCTTGTCAATATCTGCAAAAAGTTTAAGCAATGACTCAATAATAAAAAACTGCTGAAATACATTTAATTGATAAATATTGCCAGAAAGATTCAAATAGACTTTATCCCCTTTATAACCTATATCTTCAATAATCTTTCTTTTAGTATTATCAGTTATTACTTGTGCTAACTTTTCACTACTTAAAAAACTTATTACTCTATTCTCTAATTCTTGATTAATTTGCTTATTCTCTTGATCAATAATCACTTCTACCAATTGGTTTAACTTAGAATATAATAAGAAATTCCTAACTTTTAGTCTTAATTTTGCTGATAAGCTTAATTCTTGAGGAATTTCTTTTAATTGATCTTTTGCCAAAAGATAGTTTCCTTTAATAAAAAAAGTACACAAAGAAGATATCCCCAAAAAACAGATAAAGAAAAAAATTAGATAAACCTTATTCTTATTAAAATTAATCATAGTAACACTCCTGACTCTCTTAATTAAGAAAAGCTAGTATTTCTAATCCAAGTCAAGAAATCTAAACCCAGAAAAATACTCTTCTATTCCACGGTAAATAGCCTTTACTAAAGCCCGTTGATAACTTTTTTGAACTAACAGCTTACGATCTTCATAATTAGTGATAAACCCTAGCTCAATCAAAATTCCTGGAGTTTTTTTAGCTTTTAAAATATAGAGATTTCTTCTTTTGAGAATTTTATGATCTTTTATTTTAACCCCAGGATATTTTAAGTTATTTAGATGTCTTTGTACAATCTCTGCTATTATTTTATTCTGTTGGTGGCGTGGATAATATAAGACTACTGCTCCTTTTTGCCAGGGCTGATTAATCCTATGATCTACATGCAAACTAATAAATATATCAGCCTCTAATCGATTAATTCTATCTATCCTAGCCCTCAAGTCTCTTGTATGTCTACTACTAGAATATTTATTGAGGTGATCTAGAGCAATATCTTCTTGCCTAGTCATAATCACTTTAACATTACTATTCTTTTCCAAATATCTTCTTAATTCTAATCCAATTTCCAAGTTAATATCCTTTTCTAATATACCTCCATAACTTGTTCCACCATCTACCCCACCATGGCCTGGATCAATTACTACAACTCTTTGTTGAGCAATTGGTTGGCTAGGAATTAAAACATCTATTTCTAATCTATTTGGCAAGAAAAAAATTATATAAAAAATTAAAATCAATATATAAATCATATACTTCTTAGCTCTAATAATCAATTAACTTCACTTCCTTATGAGCTTCTTATTTTAAATTTATTCACTCTTATTAAAAAATATAATAGATATCTGATATAGATTTTAAATTTAAAATAAGAAATTAATATCTTTCTATTCTTAATCACTGTTTTATTAGACCAAGACTAATTGATCATGAAGTAAAATACAACTTCTTTCACAAGACTTTGGTTAAGTAATCTTCTTATTTAATAAATTTATCTATCTCTCTAAAAAGTAGTCCTTAAAACAAAAACCTACTGCTTTAGCAATAGGTTTGAGAGTATAAGATATACACTTATTAAAATCTTCTATACTAAAAACTCAATTCAATTCTTAAATAACTAGCTATATCATCCTCAAAATCTTCAGATAATGAAAAGCCTAATGTAGGTTTTAAATAAAGGTGGCTTCCAAGCCCAGTTTCAAAGATAAATTCATAACCATAAGAGAACCTATCTCTAGCAATATCTTCATCTTTATAATAATCTGCAAAAATATTACCATACACATCAGCAATAAAGAAATTTGGATTCCAAGCACCATCTCTAATTTCAATCAACTTATGGGTATAATCTAAATTAGCTTGATAGCCATTATCTGCTTCATCAAAATCAAAACCTCTCATCATTTCATCCTGATCAAATTCTTCAAATTTATTAGCTTTAAAGCTAATACTGCTATTATCAAAAGAATAACTATAGTTAAGCTCACTATTAAAGCCTTGATCTGCTATATCTTTTTGTAGATATATAGATAAATCCTGTCTAGGATAACTAAAATTTAACATAAGCCCTGGAGTTGAATCGCTAAAATCAGTAGTATAATCTACTTGAATAAGAGATAACCCTCCTAAATCTGATTCATAAAGTGGATAAGCTAAATTCAAAGTATTCTCTCTATCATCATCTTCTCTATTACTACTAAATGATAGCTTAACAGGCATTAACATCTTAGAATTCCAATTGAAGTTAACCCCCCCATTACCATAGGTCATAGTATAAGAGTTAAAACCTAAGGCATCTTCACCAGACGCTATTATCGGAAAGATGAACCTAGTATGAGGCTTAAATAAATATTTCAGGCTCCTTCCAAAGCCTCTTCCCTTTTTGATATCAATCCCTAATTCTTCTAGATCTATCTTATCAGATTCAGCCTCTTTCTCTGCTGCAACTAAATCATAATTTTTTTCTACCTTTGCCCTTTGATAGATTCCCTTACCATCAGAACTAACTCCTACAAAATATAGTCTATCATTATTAACTACCCCATTGATAGAATAACCCTTATCAGTTAATCTATATAAATCTTTATCCAGTAGATCATATTCATAAATAGCTTGGTAACCATCATAATTGCTTGAAAAATAGAGTTTATCATTCCTTAAATTAATATCTGTTTCCCCATAGTTGGAATCAATCAAAGTAGATAATTCCATCTGCTCTAAATCTAAATAATTGATTCCCCAAGAACCTCTCTTCTCCTTGCTAACTACTATAGATTTATCTTGGTATCTTCTTAGCTCAGTAATTAAACTATTCACATTTCCTATTAATTTCTTAACTCCATTATAATAACTCCATACTTCTGAACCAAACTCCTCCTTAGAATCCTTAACATAAATAACTTCACCATTATCTGAGACTAGAAAATCTTTGAAATCATCAGAAAATAACTTCTTACTTTTAGCAGTATCTAAATCATAACTATATAAAGTAGCAATTGTACCTTTCCCTGATCTATCAACATTTGAGAAGTTATTAGAGATATTTAGTATAGAATAATATAATTTTCTTCCTACTTTAGTAATTGATCCATTGCCTGGAGCCAAGTTCACTTTTAATATTCTTTCTTTAGACTTTCTTAAGTCATATTCACATAGCTTGTTAATCTTCCTATATGAAAAAGGCCTGTCCCTTAATAAATCTGATTTGAAATAGTATAATTTATCATCAAATACTGTTAAACTATAAATATCTCCTTTGCTTGTATCTATAATTTTTTGACCATCAACTTTCCAATTCTTATAATGCTTTCTTTCATAAGCCTTCCATTCAGCAAATAATTCCTCTAAATTATAACCATAAACCTTCTTAGCAGCCTTATCAATTCCTATAGTTGGAAAAAGATCTCCTATAAAAGGAGTCCACCAGTAGCTTCCATATTCATCGAAAAATTCAGCAAATTTATCTTCACCATAACCTTGAGATAAATACTCAAAGATAGCTCCACCATAAATATATCCCTTTCCCCTAGGAAAATCATTATATTCATAAGTAGCTTCTGAGATAGATGGTAAATCTCCAGCTTGAACTTTAGCTGCCACAATAGCATCAAAATAACCATCATGCAACCTTCCTTCATATTGACTAGTTTGTGATTCATTATAAACAGTAATCCCTTCAATAATCCATTCAGGAGCATGAAGGTTAGGCGAAAAGGTATTACCAAAGATATTACTCAAAGTTTCTGCACTACCTGAAGTATTAGTTAAATGGCTCATATGAGTAAACTCATGGACATTAAGATATCTAAACCAATCTTCAATACCAGATATTCTTGAATCAGTAGCTGGATTATTAGTATAGATACCTAATTTATAATTTAATGGATTAGCATAACCATTGCTGACCATTCCAATATCCTGAATGACAACATGAGTTTGAAAGTCTTCTTCATTTCCTGTTAACCTCTTAATTTTATCCTTGTTTTTCTCCAAATAATATAAAGTCTCTTTAGCTTGCCACTCATATCCTTGAGGATAAAAGATCAGAAAATCTTCAGTCTCATAAGTTCTCCAATTCAAAATATTAGCATTAACCACATTAATACTACTTGATAAAAAAACAATAATTAAAATCATAACTAAAGTATATAACTTCCTTCTCATCTTACTCAGCTCCTTAAAGTTAATTAACTTTTACTTCGATATTACTTTATTTTTAAGTAATCCGTTATCTCTTTATAAGAATTCTTAGCTTCCTGATAGCCTTGATTATATAGATCAACTAACTTATTAGCATCTTTTTCTATTCTTTTAACCTGCAACTCCTGTTTAGGCCTAATAACAAACACCTGCCCTTTTTCCTCTAATTTCTCAATATAATCTAAAGTTTGATTATAAAGCTGATAACGATTTAATAGTGCATCTACTATTCCTGGATAACTCTTATATAATAGCTTTGCGATCCATTTTCCTTTAAAAGGAGTCTTTCTATAAGTAAGATTTCTAGTTAGGATGATCACATTCTTCTTATAGCCATCTTTAATTGACTTCCTGATGGGAATTGGATCTGAAATCCCACCATCTAACAACTTATCTCCTTTAAAATCAACGATAGGTGCTAAAAAAGGTAAGCTGCTTGAAGCTCTAATCACAGTTAAAAGCTCTTCTTTATTCAAAGAATCCTTATCATAATAAATTGCTTCTCCTGTTTCACAATTACTTGCACCTATGATAAATTTACTCTCATTTTCATAACAAGCATCATAATCATAAGGGTTTAATTTATTAGGTATTTTATCAAAGATAAAATCCATACCAAATAGTCCCTTACCAGTAATTAAGTTTTTATAACCTAAATACTCTGGATGATCTAAATAATCTATATTCACATCCTTACCTCTACCTTGCTGTTTGGAGATATAAGATGCTCCATGACAAGCACCTGCAGAAACTCCAATTACATAAGGAAAATATAACCCTTTTTCCATAAAAAAATCCAATACTCCTGTGCTATATAAACCTCTCATACCTCCACCCTCTAAGACCAATCCTGCTTTTATCATAACTTCCCACCTTCTTATAAAATTATAATTATACTTAAGCTTATATTTCCTTTTACTTTCTAAATTTCCTGCTTATAACATGATAAAAAGCTATCTTAAGAGATAGCTTTAAATAATTTCTAATTTTCTACTGGCATAAGAACTTAAGATAAGAAATCTTTATTTCTCTTTTTATTAATCTAATTTTGCTAAAATAAATTAATAAATTTAGTTTATTCCATAATTCAAAAAATATAAGAGAGTTGAGATTAATCTCAACTCTCTTATATAAAGCAAGCTTAGAATGTCTGTCCAATATTCATTCTAAATTGTACCGCTTCTTCAGAATAACCTATATCAGTACGAACAATTACATCTTCATTAAAGAAGTATCTAATTCCTAAACCACCAGAATAATGCATATCTTCAGTGAATAGCTCCCTATTAAAGTTATCACTTACTCGTCCAGCTTCAAAGAATAGATTTCCTTGTAATCCAGTTAAGATATGATCCATAGGAACTCTTAACTCTGCTTGATATAAGACAGAGTTATTATCATAAAATCTATAATAATTATATCCCTTCATAGTATCTAAATCACCAAGTAATGCCATATCAAAGAATGGAGCATATGTAGAAACTACTGCGTTTTCATTACCAGTTTGGAATCGAAGTAATCTAGTTCTCTCTTCATCTATTCTTTTTTCTCCTGTAGTAGATTGGGTTCTCATTCTAACTGCAAAGGTTGACTTCTTAAATACTGGGAAATACTTTCTAGCATCTAAAGTATACTTTGTATAGTCCCAATTATTATGACTATCATGGCCTAATAAGTCTAAACTCTTCTTCACCTTGGTAATCACCCTATGTCCACTTCTTGGATTATTCTTATTATCGACCTCTTTATTCTCCCATGCTAATGAGATAGTATCAGATTTATAATCCTTAACTTGACTTTCTAACTCTTCATAATTATATTCACCAATAATAGCATTGTTCTCATTAATATCATAAGTCAGATTTAAAGCTAAACTATTATTCCACCCATGGTATAATTGATACCCATCTAACTTATCTCTATCTATAGTATTTTGTATTTCTAATGCCCTTTGCATATCTTCAGAAGTTGCTGTTCCATTTGCAATCTTAGTCTTAATTATTTGTAATTCTTCTAACATATCCATATATTCTTCTGGAATCTCTTCATCTGAGCTATCATTACCAATAGCTCCATTTTTAATATCATTATATTTGATTATTTTAAGTCTTCCACCTAGAGTTAACTTATCTGCTAGTGGATAATCTTTTAAGTCATTAAAAGAGGTAATCATCCCACTCTCTGGAGCATACATCAACACAGAAGTTAATGTTGTTCCATTATTGAATAAGTTGGTATCATAATAGAAATCTCCGATCATAAACCCTGCTTCATTAATATAATAAATAAATGGTAAATTTCTGCTTTCAGCTTCTTGATCAGCTTGATAAAGATCTTTAACCTTATCAAATAATGTCTTTTCACTTTCTAATTTTAATGTTTCTTCAGCATGTACAACTGATAAATCTGAAACTATTAGATTCAAAACTACTACCATAACTAATACTGTTAATATTTTTATGTATTTTTTCATACTTCCCCTCCTGTATTCTTTTCTTCTATTATCCTGTGCTTATAGAATAATATAGCAAAATTATTATATCAAATCATAGTATCATTGTCTAATTAATCCCTTAAAAATATAAGCTGTTATTCAACTCCCCGATAAAAATGACCAGTAGTATAACCTTTACGTTTAAATTTAAGACTTAATTCTTTGATGAATTGAGAATTAACTTGAGGATCATTTAGCTTTGCTTTATAAGCCTTAATTACTTCAATGATCTCCTCTTGATCTTCCAAGACAAAATCTAAACGATAACTTTGACAACCTGAATTCATAATCTCATCGAAGTGATCTACTAAATATAGTGGTTGACTATTATAAATAATAGTTCGGCAAGTATTTGCATCTGCTTCAATAGGAGCTACCATTCCTTTACGATCTAAAAGTCCATAATTTGCTGTTAAACATTCGTGATTACAATCTTTATCAGAATCAAATCCTTTATGTACACTTGCAATAGCACAGTACTCAGTAATCATCATTGGTAAATGACCATAAATAATAACTTCCTTATTTATATTATTATAGTTAGCAATATTTTTAATCTCTTTTAAGTTCAACTCTGGAGATAAAATAACATTTTTATACTTCATATCTGACCAATGCTTAACTGTATAACTATTAAAATTATTCAGAGGGTAATCAGCAATTAAATCTTTAGATGTATTTTTCAACATTTCTGCTATACCTAATTGAGGAACGAGATAACCATCAATCTTAGACTTTTCTAATAGCTCAAGTTTCTTTTTAAGCTCTTTTATTTCTTCTAAACGAGCTATCTGTGGTAATCTAATAAATAATTCTGTCTTATATTCCTTAACTATTTTAACTAAACTATCTAAATTAGAAAGATCAACATCTCTAATATCATAGTATAATCTATCTATATCTTGCTTTAATATTTCTTCTATCTCTTTGCTTCCTTTAAGATAAATAGACAATTCCTTCTTAGTTGATCTTCTTCCTCTCTTTAATTTAAATCTATCTATCTTAAGCTTATTCTTTCTAGGAGTTGAGATAAATTGTTTACTTCTGATTTGATTTAACTTTTCTACTGCATCACGGCGCAATTCATTTATTTTAGAAATAGGAACAAATAAATTATTATCAATATCTAATTCTAAACTTCCTAATTGATAAGGGGTGTTACCTAACTTTTCAAGTTGTTCTTGAAAGTCTTCAGCCCCTATAGCACGCTTTTTAGCTTCTTCTGGCAGAAAGTCACTGCTACTTTCAACATAATGACCAGCTTGATCCCACAACTTTAATTTCATACTTTCTCCTAGTTTAGCTGAAAAGCGACCATAAATTTCTAAATTTTTTATAGTATCTTTTAATTGAAAGCTTTCTTGCAATCTAGCCAATAATTCCTGGTGCGAAGTTCGATAAACTAAATCTCCACTGCTTATTCTTCCACTAATCTTAAAGCGGATTATATCATCGGTAATTTGATCATATTTTGATAATATTAGCCCAGGATTTCTTCCTGATTTGGTCCAAATTTCAATTCCATCTCCAGCCTTAACTTCTTTAGACAACTTAACTTTACATTCTTTAGTTTGATAATCATAATCTATTACCTGAGCAACTTTGATCCCCCAATTTTTAGGGCGCTGATAACTTATTAAATCTAAATTATTCTTGCCTAAATAATAGCCTGGAATAAATCCTCCACGATTAAATATCTGCTTAACTTCTTCTTGGTCTTCTTCCTTAACTTGATACTTAGTTTCTTGAACTGCCAAAGATTGATCAAGATATTTTCTATACTTTTCTGTTATTAATGCAGTATACTCGGCTCTTTTCATTCTACCTTCAATCTTAAAAGAGCTAATACCCGCATCTATTAACTCAGGTATAATCTCTAATGTATTAATATCTTTAGGGCTTAATAAATGCTTCTTAGTAAATTCTTCACTAACTACGCCTTCATTCTCTAGATCAACTAGAGTATAGGGCAAACGACAAGGCTGAGCACAACGGCCACGATTTCCACTTCTTCCACCAATTAAACTACTCATTAAACATTGTCCAGAATAAGATATACATAAAGCTCCATGAACAAAAGACTCTACTTCTAAATTGCTCCCTTCTGCTATCTCCTTGATCTCAGGAATAGATAGTTCTCTTGCCACTACAACTCTAGAGAATCCTAATTCTTCTAAGTATCTTGCTCCTTCTAAATTATGTATGGTCAATTGAGTACTTGCATGCAATTCTAAATCAGGAAAATTTAAACTAACTAATCTTGCTACTCCTAAGTCCTGCAGGATTACTGCATCTACCCCATAATGATAAATTTTTTCAATAAATTCAAGTACATCTGCAACTTCACTATCCTTATATAAAGTATTTACAGTTAAATAAACCTTCACACCACGAATATGAGCATAATCAAAGACCTCTTTCAACTCTTCTAAACTAAAATTATCGGCATTTTCACGAGCATTAAAGCTTTTACCACCTAAATAAACTGCATCACAGCCATTCTGTACTGCAGCATATAAACTATCCCAATTCCCTACTGGTGATAATAACTCAACTTGTTTTGATCTATAATTATACATTTATATTAACTCCCTTTCTAAATTTATTTACATTATTAACTTAATAACCTACTACTTCTTCTTACTTAAGTATCCTTTATCTATCGCTCATCACTCATTTTATATTATACCTCTATTGATTTCAATTTAATTTAGTAATTAAACTAATTTTAAAGTTAAGCTTAATGGGTATAAAGTAACATTTTTAGGTGATAGGAGTTAGGTCATAGGGGATAGTAAGGTCTTTCTACCTCCCATTTCCTAACGCCTAACTCCGAAAGTGTCGCTTTATCATTCTATAAAGTCAGATTTAAATTTCATTCTAGAGTTATTTGATTATATTAACTCTATTGCCAATTATAATTCGTATTCATTAGTGGTTAATCAATCTTTTAATAATTATATCTCAATGAATTCTTTAATTTCTACAAATATTCCCTTTTTTTACTTATATATAATGACAAAAACTAAAAACAACTATCACAAATTTTGTATCATTCATTACATTAATTTTGCTGTAAATATAAGATAATTTTATTAGAGAAGAGAAATTAGCATAAGTACTAAAATCTTAAGGAGAGATAATTATGGATCTAGAAATGAGACTAAAAAACTGTAAAAACTGCAAACATATATTCATCAATACTGGAAATAGCCTTTGTCCTGAATGTTTAGAGGAGGAAAGAGAAAATTTCAAAAAGATACGAGATTATTTATGGGAGAATCCTGGTTCTAATAGCAAGAATATTCATGAAAATACTGATGTTCCATTAAAGATAATTAGACAATTTGTTAGAGAAGGAAGATTTAACTCTTTATAATTTATAACTCTAAAATTAACCTTTATAGACTATACCTACTAAAGAAGAAAAAATAACAAGATAGAATTAATATAAATACATTTTGATTAATCTGTTTTTTGGTATTATACATCACATTATTTTAGGATAATTACTGATAGAATCTAATTAAAGCTAAGAAATATTGCTCATCAAAGAAGGAGGAGATAAATATGACAAAGAAAAAAATAGTATTTTTAATCGCTGTACTAACATTGGCTTTAGCAATTACAGCTTGTAGTGATGGGGGGAGTAGTACTCTTACTAATGGTAGTGGTGAATTAGCACTATCACTAGCTGATGCACCTGTAAATAATGTAGCAGAAGTAAATGTAACTCTTGATGAAGTACAAGTAAGTCGTTTAGAAGATGACCAAGTGGTTTGGGAAACAATCAATGATTTCTCTGATCTTGGTGGAGAAGCTACCTTTGACTTATTGACATTACGCTTTGATGAAGAATTATTAGGACAAGAGATGCTGTCAGCTGGGAATTATAATCAAATTAGATTAATTGTAGCTGCAGATCAACAAGATAGATCAAAAGCTAAAAACACTGGTAAATCATATATTGTTTACAATGATGGTACTGAAACTGATATCTTCATTCCTAGTGGAACTCAAACTGGTCTAAAAATCAATCATGACTTCACTATTGAAGATGGTAAGATTACTAGATTATTATTAGATGCTGATGTAAGCAAGATTATGCATAGTGCAGGAAAAAGTGGAAAGATAATCTTAAGACCTACTGCTATTAAAATCATAGACAAGGTTATTTCTGGTGATATTGAAGGAAGAGTAGTTGCTGATACCGATGGTGATGGGACTACAGAAGCTATTAGTGGATATGATGTGCTAGTTGAAGCCTGGAGCAATGATACTAAAGTTGCTTCAACAGTTGCTACTGTTTCAGATATAAAAGATGAAGAAACAGGCGAAGTTATTAAAGAGGCTGGTTCTTTCCTATTAAGAGGACTTGAGGAAGGATCTTATAGCATCAAGATTAAAGTAGTTGATGGAGAAGGAAATGAAGTTCTCATAGATACTGATGGAGATGGAAGTAAAGATAGTGCTTTATATCAACTTACTACTACTAATTCTACTAACGTAGTAGCTGAAGAAGTTACAACTTTAGAAACAATAACCTTAGAAAAGACAATTGTTAATGATAGCACTGATACTGATAATACAACTTCAGATTCTACAAATTAATTAGCCCACTTTCATTATATATATATATAATAAGAGAAAAGCCCATATGGGCTTTTCTCTTATTTTTCTCTAATAGTAATTATTTTTAAAAAGTAAAATATAGTAAGATAAATGCTGTAATAATAAATGTGAATATTATAAACCCATAAATAATTATTTTATCTTGATTTAAGAAAAAATATCCGTCATTTGATATTTCATTATTTTGATCTTCATCCTTAGGAATTGCTAACTTAAACTCAGAATTGGCTTCTATACTCATTTTTCCACTAACTCTATCATTAATAGCAAGAATAAAATCATAGATTTTTTCATCCTTGTTTAATTTTATCTCTTTAATAGTTGCTTTTAGCATATCTGCTGATGATTCAATTAGCTTTGATAGATCTTCTTTAAAACTCTTATATGTTTGGCTACTAATCTTCGTTAAGATCTGATCTCCTACCTCTAACTCAGCAATTTTTTTACCAAAAACAGCAGAAATTTTAGGCATACATTCAACTAAAGATCTACCATCTAATCTATCTATTATCTCATCTTCTTTATTATCTTCTTTAAATAAATAAGGATATTCATCTATTATTTCTTCCTTAGTGTTCAATTTAGTAAATATGTCTAGTTCGATAGGCTCTTTAACCATATCTTCTATTTGTTCTTTGATTATAAATTTAAATTCATCTATTTTATCATCATTAAATAAGTCTATTAATTTAATAAGATCATTCTTTCCAAAACTTTCTTTAACCTTTATTCTAATTCTTCTTCCCTCAAGCTTTTCACTCTCTGTAGTCTTATTAAAAATTCTCACAAATCCCTTACTACTTGGCTCAAGATAAAAAATTTCATCTCTATTACTAACCGTTGCATCAAATCTAATAAGAGTTTTTTCGTTAGTTTCTATAATTGATTTGAATAATACGCATATCTTATTTCGACCACCATAACAAAACTTCCCTAAAATAGTAATATAGCTTTCTTCTTTTTGAGTTGATTCACTTAAATTATCAGTTAGATATTTTGAATTATAAACACCTAAATCATTAGTAGGAACAACACCTTCACTAGCCATAACTTACCCCCTCACCCTTAATTACTACAACCCCTTTTTCTTATATTTCTCTCAAAAACATTTTTTTCCTTCTCATATATTAGCTAAAATTTGAATATTATATAAAAAAATAAGAAAGGAGATTATCTCCTTTCTTATTTTAACTTAATTCTAAAACATTACTTAATAATTATAATTTAAATGGACTTAGAACTAAATAAATATTCTTAAGTATAGCAATAAATTCTTTAATTTATTTATCAAAATCTAATAAAATCAGATATCTATTCTTAACCAATAACTTCTTCTCTTCTACCATTTCATTTATTAACTTGGTAATACTCTCTCTAGTTGTCCCAACTAAATTACCTAATTCTTGATGAGTAATCTTTTTACTAATCAATAGCCCCTCATCTCTTCTTTCACCATATCTATTAGCCAATTCTAATAACACTACCTCTAAACGATCTCTGACAGATTTAAACGTAAGGTTCTTTATTTGGTTATTAGCTTTACGCAACCTCTGAGATAATTTAACTATAATTTTTAAAGGAATTTGTGGAAAATCACTAAGTAATTTATAAAACTTCACTTTATCAATAATGTATACTTGAGAAGATTTAATTGCCTGTACCGAAGCTGAGCGAAAATTATTATCAAGAAGCGCCATTTCTCCAAAAAAATCTCCTCTTCCTAATAAGCTTAAAGTCTTTTCCCTACCCGTTGATCCAGTTCTAAAAACCTTTATTAGTCCATCTAAAACAAGATAAATGCTATCTCCTAAATCCCCTTCTAAGAAGATAATCTCATTTTTCTTATATACCTTTTTTGTGACTATCTTTTTTATTTCTTCTAGTTCCTTTTCATTCATCTCTTGAAAAAGAAAGAATTGTTCTAAAAACTTTTTCGACACCTATATTTCCTCCTTAACCTTACTTTCCTTTGGACTTACCATTATTACTACTACCTGTGTGACTCTTACCGCTATTACCATTATTTCTGCTTTTATTATCATTATTTCCATTGTTATTCTTATCTTGGTTTCTATTATTCTTAGTATTGTCTTTATTAGAATTATCTTTATTATCTTTGCCTATATTCTTTCCATTTCCCTGATTATTTTTATTTTTTCTAGCATTTTCTTTCTTCTTTTCCTTAACTTCTTTGCTCCATTCCTTAGTCTCTTTTATCCACTTCTTCTCTTTATTCCATTCTTTCTTATCTTTATTAGTAAATTTACTTAACCTAACTTTATTATTTAGGCTAGAAACCTTAGCCATATTTCCTCTTCTAACCAATACCCTTCCAGCTGAATTATTAACCTCTACTTTACCTTCATCTACCAGAACTTGAACTTCCTGTTCTTTATTTACCTTTACAGAAAATAGAGTTCCCCTCACTCCAGCAACTGCAGAAGGAGTTTCGACTTCAAACTCTGTACTACCAGAAGCTTCATGGATAAATTTAACTATTATCTCTCCTATAGTCAATTTAACACGCTTTAAGTTTATATTTTTATCTTTATTCTTAAGCAATTTTAATTTAGAATCAGATTTAATTAGAACCTTGGCTTGATTAGCAAAAGTCACCTCTGCCTTAGCTCCATTAGAAGTTTTAATCAAATCACCTGGCTTAATATTGGTACTGTCTTTTAATCTAATCCATCCCGATGAAAAAATAAACCAACTACTTTTCTTATAATAAACCTCTCCTTTAATTCTATTCAATATAATCTTATCTTCAGCAAAGCTTTTAACTACTACTGTTGATAAGAAGATAACAACAATTAAAATCAATATAATACCTTTAATTACCTTAATCACCATCACTCCCTTTTTCAGCTATTATTTTATAAAGGTTGCTTTTATTTATCTTTCCTTTTAATTTAATATTCTTCTTCAATTCAACCTTATATTTATATTTTATCAATTGATAGGTCTTCTCTCCAACTATAATTTCTCCAGCTCCAGCCAAACCTTCAATTCTAGATGCAGTATTCACTACATCACCTATGGCTGTATAATCACTTCTTTTAGTAGAACCTATATTACCTACAATAGCTTGCCCTGTATTAATACCAATTGATATCTCTAAAGGTAATCTCAAATTTTGACTAATTCTTCGCTGCAATCTTTGAGCAAGAATTAAAGCTAATTCAGCATGATCATCCTGTTTACTTGGTGCATTAAAAAAGACCATAGCTCCATCACCAAGAAACTTATCTAAAGTACCTTCTAGCTTAAAAGTTTCTTCCACAATAATAGAAAAATATTTATTTAACATACCTACTACTTCTGTAGGACTATTCTTCTCAGAAAAGCTAGTGAAATCAACTAAATCAATGAATATAACAGTAATATCCCTTCTTTCACCAGCTAAGTAATCTTTATCTCCTAATCGAATCACTTTTTGAATAACCTTTGGAGATAAATATCTGGAAAAGATCTCTTCGAGGTGCTCTCTATTTTGTTCAGATTGCAAATAGGACAAGAGGTTTATTGCTATGAAAGAGAAAATCATAATTAAAATAAAAGGTACTATGGGTAGAAAAATATTTAATTTAAATAGAAATAAAAATCCAACTATAGAAATAAATATACAGACTAGCAAAGTAAAAATTATACTTTGTAAAGGAGTTAATTTTCCATAAATCCAAACAATTATAAAGGTAAAGAAAGAAATTAGTATAATTACTTTATATCTATCAAGTTCATAAAAGAAAGAATTTTCAAGATAATTGTCTATAATCTCAGCATGGATCATAACCCCTGGAAGATATCCTTTGGCACTAACCATAGGAGTCATTAAATAATCTCTTAAGGTGTCATCAGTGGCACCTATTAAAACTATTTTGTTCTCAAAAAAAACTGATGGGAAATTATGATTTAAAACCTCACCATATGAAATTTCTTCAAAATAATCATTGCGATAATGAAAATTAATTAATGGCTCTTCTCTAATTAAATCTTTATTTCTACCAGAATATTGTCTAGCTAATTCAAAAGAAAAAGGAGTATGCTGATTAGAAATATATCTGACACGTCTAATCTTACCATCCTTATCTTGAACTAAATTCAGATATCCCAAGGCTCCTACCTCTTTTCTAAAAAGTTCTAAAGGATATTTGATTTCATCAACCTTAATCTTCTCATTAGAAAATAGACCTATCAAAAAATTATAATCTCTAATAGTCTTTAAGTTTAGTATATAAGGTAACACAACATTCTCAGCTTTCTTGATTCTATTCACAAATAGATTATCAATTTTCTCTTCGGTAGGCAGATCAAAAAAAATATCAAATCCAACAATTGCTGCTCCTGCTTTATTAAGCTCTTCAATCAATTTAGCATGAATATCCCTCGACCAAGGCCATTCTCCTATTTCATATAAAGATTTTTGATCTATTTTTACAATTACTATTTTATCTTGAGTGTTTGGAGTAAGCAAACTATTAATTAATACCCTATAATCATATGTAAGTAGCTCTACACTATTTAGTATTCCAGATAGAAAAATTAAAATAGTTAGAGCTGTAATTATAACTGATAATAATATTAACTTTTTCTTTCTTATCTTCAACCTTTAATCCTCCAAACTTAATTTTTAATATATATAAGTTGAACTAATAATTTTAATAAAAAATATAAATAAAAAACTTGTTTTGTTACAAATCCAACTAATCTACACAAATAATTTAAAAAATTCAATTATATATAGAGCATAAAAAAGAATTTGAATTTACTTAGAAAAAAATTGAAACCCAAACCTTTTTTGACGCTGATTAAATTACGATTAAGTTCTGACCTTATTTATTAGCTAATAGCTAAAATACCTGCGCAAATCACCAAGAGTACTTCCTTAGTCATTCCTCTCTGGATCGGAAAACATAACACTCCACAAGGTGGATGCTACGAGCTAAATCCCGTAGGTAGGGATTATTTATAATCTAATATTATTTTAGCTCCCTGTAGAGAAGTTTTATAGTTTGAAATTTGTTCGTTTATAATTTTTCAGTCCTTTATTCGTGTTAATTCTTGGCTAAAAATTATTTTAGTAAGTAATTATGTTTTAATGAAATTCTTTAATTCAATCTATATAGATTATTATATTATCTTTATTCTGCAAAAATTTATAATTACCTGCACTCTTCACTATATCTTTCATTGTTTAGTAGCTATTAATTAAAGCACTTGCTTTATATTACCATAAACATATTTAAACTAAA
This sequence comes from Orenia marismortui DSM 5156, assembly GCF_000379025.1. NCBI lineage: Bacteria > Bacillati > Bacillota > Clostridia > Halanaerobiales > Halobacteroidaceae > Orenia > Orenia marismortui. The sequence goes on along the minus strand of NZ_KB900618.1, from coordinate 78,301 downwards.
TAGAATATATTAATTATTGAGGGCAATGCAGATAAGGAGGGAGATAATATGTTTAGATTAATTTTATTGTTTACTATTATCCCATTAATAGAATTAACTTTATTAATTAAAATGAGCTATTATATGGGAATAGTATATACCATTTCTTTAGTAGCTACCACTGGAATAATTGGAGCTTTCTTAGCTAAAAAACAAGGCACTTCTGTTCTAAAAGAGATCAATCATTCTCTATCACAAGGAATAATGCCTGCTGATAGATTAATAGATGGTTTGTTAATCTTAATCGGTAGTGCATTCTTAATTACTCCTGGCTTGCTAACTGATTTAGTTGGATTCTCATGTATAATCCCCTTTACTAGAAAGAGAGTCAAGATTTTAACCAAAGGTAGATTAAATAAAATTATTAGATCAGGTAGATTCCAATTCTTCTCCTTTAATCAAGAGGAAGATAGAAGTATTGATATTATTAAAGATGAATAATTAAAAAACAGAGGTTATTGACATTAATTTCAATAACCTCTGTTTTTTCTGATTTAAATTATATTATAAGAAAATCCAAGTTTAATATCTCCTTAACTATCCTCAACTAATATTATTTAATAAATAGTTATAGATATTTATCTTCAAGCAATTTGACTGCATCCTCAATATATTTCCCACATTTATTGCTAAATAAATTCTTTGACTTAGCTTCTTCCATTCCTGCTTTAGTATTTATATTTACTCCTATCAATTCTTGACAATTAATTGTATTATTAAGTCCTTTAAACTCTTCACTAAATTTTCTTACTAAGCTATGAGTTTCTTCTTTTGCTCTTTTATCTTCAGCCTTATACTGTCCATTTAAAGCACCTATTACCATAAAAGCTCCAGTTACTGCACCACAAGTATTCTGCATTCTTCCCATACCTGCTCCAAATCCTGAAGATATCTTTAATGCCACCTCTTCTTCTAAATCTAAGTCTTCAGCAAAGGCTAATAGAACTGATTGGGCACAATTAAAACCACTTGAAAACTTATCTTTGGCCTTCACTTGTCTACTTTTCACTATCTCCCCCCCCCTTCTAAGCTTATTCATAATTAAACTTTATTTGAAATTTGAAATCATATACTCTAATTCTTTAATATTCTGCTTTCTACTATCTATTCCTGCTTATAAGCATCACTATTTATACTAGTTTATTAAGATATAATGATATGTGTAAATTGTAGTGCTAGGATTTAGGTTCTAGGGGTTAGTAAGGTCTTCCTAACTCCTACCTCCTAACACCTAATTCCGAAAACTGTCGCTTTATATCTTATTCTCCTACCTTAAAATTCAATTGTAAATCTTTAGCTGTCTTTACCTTTAACAACTCTAAAATATCCATAGCAGAGGAACTACCTCCAGTAGAATTACCACTATCCATTACTATATCTGGAACTAATTTAGCTCCTGTTAAAGATTCAGCATAAATTTTATTGACCTCAATCCAAGCCTGTAATTTCTTCTCTAACGCACCATCTGCCTTCATAATCTTTTCTTTTTCATAAGCCAAAGCATCTGCTCTTAATTTTATCGCTTTTGCTTCTAATTCAGCAGCTCTTAGTTCTGCTTCTCTTGTTTTAATCAAAATTTCTTTTTCAATCTGCCTTCTTTCAGCCTCTATTTTGGCTTGCTTTTTCTGAGTTTCGGCAGAAACAATTCTTTTTATCTGCTCCTTCTCTTGTTCTACTTGAATTTGTGCTTTCTCTGCTTCACCTTCTGCAATTATCCTTTGCTTCCTATATTCTGCTTGTTTTGCTTTCTCCTTTTCAATACTTGCCTGTGCAGCTGCATCTCTTTGTTGCCCTAACATCTCTTTAAACCTCTTCTCTGGATCAACAGATTCAATGGTAGATTGAACTACTGTAATACCATAATCCAATATAGAATGTTTCTTACGAATTATTTCTCCATTTCTTCTCTTAATTTGAACATCATATTTTACAACCTTCCCTTTTCCTATCTTTCTAGCTCCAACTACCTCTTCAATCTTTTCATCTTCTATCTCTTTCTCTTCAATTTCTAATGTATATATTCCATTTTGTAATTGGTCCATTACTGCATTTTCAAACTCACCACCTTTTCCAGAAATATATTCTTGAGCAGATAATATCCGAGCTGAATTCCTTAATACCTCTTTTGTACTAGGAACTAAAGAACTTAAGACTAAATTTTCTTGACTACGATAATCAACAGCAATCTTTCTGAATTTTTCAGCATTATTAGGCAATCTAAATCTAAAAGAAGCCTTCACATCAGCAGTAACTGCATCAATAAACCTAATCTTATAAGGTGCTTCCATTCCACTAAACTCACTATTTCTAATAGTATCAAACTTTACAGTTACTACTTTTCTAAAGGGAATCAAATTCCCCCACCATTTCATATGATAGCCAGGCTGTGTAACTGCCACTTGTCTTCCAGTTGGATATTGAACTAAGTAACTATATCCAGGTTCTGCATAAAAGTATGTACCATCAAAAAATAAGAACACAATACCTAAGACAGCTAAAAATACAGCAACAATTATACTAAACTTCTTTTCTCTACTAAGATAATTGCTAAGTCCCATTCCTAAACCTCCAATTATTAGCAAAGATCCAATAAACATAAATAAATTATTTAACATCTAATTCCTCCTTTTAAATTAATAAATTTTAATAATACAAAGCTAAAGGATAGTATCCATCTGGATACTATCCTTTAGCTTTTTACTTTATATTGTTATGCCCATTAATGCCAAAAAAGACCATTGCTCATCTTATAAAAAACTATATCACTCATATAAGTATTTTTATCTATTATTTAAGATAAAAACTGATATAAATGAACATCTACATAACGTTCAAACTTGTAGCCAACCTCTTTTAAAGTACCAACAAATTCAAAACCAAATTTCTGATGAAGGTCTATACTTATCTTATTCTCTCCAGTTATTCTAGCAATAATTGTATGTATCTGATCATTAGTATTGGCATGTTCTATAATTCTTTTCATCAATGCTTTCCCAATTCCTTGACCACGATATTCTTTATCAACATATAATGAAATTTCAGTAGTCCCAGAATATGCATCCTTTTTGAATAATAAAGATAAAGAAGCCCAGCCCATTACATTTCCTTCATTCTCTGCCACAAATATTGCTAATTTATGATCATGATCTTTAAACCATTCTAAACGCGATTTAATAGTCTTCTTTTCCATATCAAAGGTAGCTGTGCTATTTATAATTGCATCATTATAGATCTCTGTTATCCTTGCTAAATCTTCTACTTTTGCAAATCTAATCTTCATTCTCCAATCTCACTCCTTTTAAGCTATATCTACTATCTATCATATTTTTGAGCTAATTCATCTAAAGCCGATCCACTAACTCTATAAACTGTCCAATCCTCCATTGCTACCGCTCCCATCTCTTTGTAAAAATTAATAGATGCTTCATTCCAATCAAGACATGACCATTCAAATCTTCCACAATTACGTTCTTGTGCTAGATTAGCCAAATAAGAGAGCATAATTGTTCCTATCCCTTTTCCTCTAAATTTAGGCTTTACATATAAGTCTTCAAGATAAATACCTGCTTTTCCTAAAAAAGTAGAAAAGTTATGAAAAAACAAGGCAAAAGCTACTGCTTCATCTTCATATTCTGCTATAATAACCTCTGCTACTTCACGGTCAAATAATGATTCTTTCAATATGTCTTCTGTAGCCACAACTTGATCTGATAACTTTTCATACTCTGCTAAACCTTTAATAAAATTTAATATTGTAGATGTATCTTCTTCTTTAGCAAATCTTAACTTTAAGTTTTCTAATTTTGTATCTATTAATTTATTCATAGTTCTCCTCCAATTTATCTTAAAATATTCAGTTTATAGGTGTAGAAATTTAATAAGTGTAAAGAGACAGTAACGAATGACGAGTTACTAAAATATTGCAATATCTATAAAGAGATATTTAGATTTTACTTTCAGCTTAGATGACTTATACACCATTAAACTTGCTTATAAATTAGTAAAGACTTTAATCTTATGATGGTCTAAAGAAACTTCTAAGGGTAAATGTGGACCTTTCTCTCCATCCACATCTGAAAAATGGAGATCATAAGTATGGTCGCTACACTTAATTTTAAAATAATCATCCCTAAGATAGATAATATTCTTATCATTTAGATGATCACCTTGTAAAATTTTCAAAAATAATGCTGCTATTTCATGTAAGGGGCTAGACTTTACTGCAATAAATTCAAACATACCATCATCTATAGCAGCCTTTGGAGCTAATTTATTAAATCCGCCAGCACTTTTACTATTTAAAATCATAAATAAATATACATCTTCTTTAATTATTTCTTTTTTAGTCTGAATCTCTAAAGGAATAGCTTTCAAATTTGGTATCTGTTCAATTCCTTTAATATAATAAGCCATCTTTCCCAAAGTATTCTTAAAATTCCTATCAATATTGTGGGATACACTTGATAATAATCCTCCAGCACAAACATTAATGAAATATCTACCATTTACTTCACCTACATCAACCTTTTGAATATTATTTTTTAAAATAACCTCAAAACATTTATTAAAATCTGTAGGCATATTTAAATTATTCGCAAAATCATTAGCAGTACCAGCAGGTATTATTCCTAAAGGAAGATCCAAATCATGTTTGATCATTTCATTCACAACCTCATTCACAGATCCATCACCACCAGCTACAACAATAGCATCATAGTCTGCTTTATCCACCCCTTCTAAAGCTAAAGAAATATTGCCATTAGCACAGGTCCTAAAAATACTAACTTCATATTCTGAATCTTGAAATTTTTTAATGAAACTATCTAAGAAATTAGGGAACTTCTTATTACCTGACATAGGATTATAAATCAATTTTACCTTTTTCATAAACCAGTCCACCACCTTATCCAACATTCTTTATTTAATTTATTAAATATTAAATTATTCTTAATTCTATACCCTCTACAATTATTATATTGACTTTAAATATACAAGATTCTACTATGAAAATAGTATATTTCAGATATAAAATCACAAGCAACAGATCAGAAATTAATTTATTACTGCTTACTATATAGATTGAATTAAAGAATTTCATTAAATTCTAATTATTAAAAGAATGGTTAACCACGAATTAACACTAATGGAACACGAATAAAGGACTAAAGAATTAACTTATAAATAAAACTCTTTTGAACTATTAGTGTAGATTCGTGTATATCCATGGTAAAAAAAGATTTTACTTTGAATCTTTTGTGAAAATAATTAGTTCAACTTATATAGTTAATTAGTTATAGTATTATTTCTAGTTAAAAGAATTCCACAATTCTCCAGATTTATTGATGATATTATCTAACTTAGTATAAGGAATTTTAAATGTAGGGAATCCCTCAGAATAAGGTGCAATTTGATAAGGATAAAAATAGATACTTAAAGCCTCTTCTCCCAAAATAAAATTTTGATTGCCTTCTATACCTTGATATTCATCTAACCAGATCATACTATCTTCACCTTGACTTTCTATCTCTTCTTTAATAAGTTTAGTAATTATACTCACATAATCGCTATTTGCTTTGAATAAGTCACTTAAGTTATAAAATTCTCCACTCTTTAGATCAATATGCAGATAATCCAGTGATGGCATTCCATGAGCCGCCCCAAAAGGATACTCATAACTTGAAAACTCTAAAACTAATAAAGATTTGTTATAAAATTCAATTTCAAATTCAGCTTGATAATCGTAATATAAATCTTCATCAAAGTTTATATCTATAAAATTGCCAATAGCAATATTCTTTAATCTATCATTAACCCGTCTTTCTATCTTATTATCTTCAATCCCTCTTAATTTTGGATAATAAATTAGCACCGTAGGATTTGGTCTATATTTCTTTTCAACTATAGTATAAATATTTCCTAAGTTTCTATCTCTACTTTCTTCCCACACTATATTAGAAGATTTCGTCAAATAAGATAATCTATCATCAATTTCTGCCTTGATTAAGCTACCAGTTAAAGATAATTCACCTATACCCTCAACTATAGGTAAATCTCTAACCTTATTTCCTGTCTCATCTATAAAGAAAGTATATCTTCTATCTGAAACCGATGCTAGCCCATTATTGAAATCTGAAAGCGAATAATATTTGAAGTCTGTGATAAACTCACCCTGATGATTTACCAAAGCGTAAACAGAACCCTGTGAATTAACAATTTCATCTATAGCAACCCCTACAGCAAGTAAGCCCTGTCCTAAGTTCTTAATATCGTTGTATTGGGGCTTTAAGATAAAATTACCTGTAGTATCTATAACTCCATATTCTCTCTCCCAAGTATCTTCTGCTCCATTTACTATAGCTAGACCATTTTTAAAAGGATAGGCATCAGAAAATTTAGCTTCTACTAATATATTACCTTGCTCATCAATATAACCTAATTTACCATTAACCTTATCTCTAAAAGTAATAAATCCTTCATTTCTAGCACCTAAATATTTATAGTTTAATATCTCTAAAACTTGATTATTCTCATTTATTAATAGATAAGTATCTTTGTCAATCTTTACTAAAACCTTTCCTGTTTGGAAATCATCTATATATTTATGCCATTGATACTGAAGTGGCATTATAACCTTTCCAGATTTATTTATATATCCGATCAAAGATTGGCCTGATTTGCTAAAGGCTGCCTTTCCCTCATTAAAATCACTTATATAATCATCTGATTGAAAAATAAGCTCTCCCTTTTCATTGATAGCATTATATCCTCTTTTATCTTCAGCAATAGTTATCCCTTCTTTAAAACTACATATATATTGAAATTTAGGTTCTACTATATACTTTCCTGTTTTATCAATAACCCCATATAAAAGTTGCTCTGTCTCTACTATTGCTAAACCATTATCTTGGAAATCTTGGGCATATTTAAATTGTGGCTCAATTACATAACTACCTTCTTTATCAATATATCCCCAGCTTTTTTCTCCATTAATTTCTTTAAAAACAGGGTACAAATCAATATTTTCTTGACCAAAAATAGAATTATTACTATAAATAAGAATAATAAAAACAAATATAATAATAAAACTTACTTTTAACTTTTTCATACAACCCCCTTTGCCAATAGATCAATACCTAGCTCTTATATAATTTAGATTTCATTGAATAAAAATTTAATATATATCACTTAATATAGTTAATTCATTTTTATTCTTAAAATTCCTTTATCTAGTTAAAAACTTTCATAATTAGTCTTATTTAAATTTCATCTAAGTATACAACCTTAGAGTTAAATTTGAATATATCGTTATAGATAGAGATTGCGACAGTTTCGGCGCTAGGAGATAGGCGATAGGTATTAGGAAAAACTAACGCCCAACCCCTATGACCTATCACCTAAAAGTATCGCAATATCCCCATTAAATATGATTTTATAATTAGAGACCTCTAAAATAAAAAAAGCCCTAAAATTTAAATAATCCTCTAGTATTAAATCATCTTTATCATTATAAAACTAGAAAATTATTAAATTAAGGCTTGTTTTTTTATAATATCTTTACTTAACTCTTTTTTCTAAATCACTAATTAATGTTAAATATTTATCCTGTATTCCTTCTTTAGCAGCATTTTCTTCCACTCTATTACACTTTTCTTCTACCTCTACTAAAGATTCTTCTGTCAAGTTATTTTCACCAAAAGTATATATAGTATTATCTTCTTTATCGATATGCCTATGTAAAAGGTCTGTATAGGCGATAGTATTGGCTATAATATCTAGCTTTGCTTCTTGATCCCCTTCTTTGACTTTCTCTAAAGCTGCTTCTAAATTATAAATGAATAATCTACCCAAATCATGTTCAGAGAACATAGCTGTTATAGGTCCACTAGCTAATGGTTCACCAAGCTCTTCTGACATTTTTTTAAAAAGTATCTTTTCCTCTTTACTGTGATGATGCTTATCAGCATAATTTCTAACTACATCAATTATATCATAGAAAGATTGAAAATCTACTTCATCTTTCTCTAATACATTTAATGACAATTTTCTAGCAACTGCTAATACTCGTTTAATATTTTTATGTTCTTCTACCAATAGCTTTATCGCTTTCATTTTATCACTCCATTTCATAATTTAGCTTCTTTGCTTAATTTACTTTCTCATTTAGAGATTTAAGGATCTCTTCTAAGTTAATTCCATGTACCATAACAGCCTGTTCAATTGGCTCTCCTGTGGCTGTTGGACAACCTAAACAATGCATACCAAAGGATTGAAACACCTCTACTGTCTCTGGATATTTTTGTAACACTTCAGAAATAATATCTTCTTTTTTTATCTTCATTATTATAACCTCCTGATTTATTTTAATTATATTTATCTATGCTATATTCTTAACTACAATTATATTATAAATAAATTTATCTATTGCTTATATGATTTGAGTCACAGATAATACTTTTTTATTATCTGATTCATGCAGTACTACTAACTTCTACATTAAAATTCTCTTTAACTCTTTGTGGGGGACTATTTTAAAATTAATCATATTTGTTAAAAATATACTTTGAATAATAAAAAACAAGAATACTGATATCAGCACTCTTGCTTAAATTTAAATAAAAATATTTGATATTATTAACTATATTTATTGATAATCATTCTTCCTCTGCTTCTTCCTCTGCTTCTTCCTCTGCTTCTTCCTCTGCTTCTTCCTCTGCTTCTTCCTCTGCTTCTTCCTCTGCTTCTTCCTCT
>NZ_KB900618.1:0-69414 GCF_000379025.1 Orenia marismortui DSM 5156 | reverse complement strand
TCTTCTTCTATCTCTTCTTCTATCTCTTCTTCTATCTCTTCTTCTATCTCTTCTTCTATCTCTTCTTCTATCTCTTCTTCTATCTCTTCTTCTATCTCTTCAAACTCATCATTTAACCCATCTGCATATCCAACGCTAAACTCCTTTGCTACTACTTTGCCCTCTTCTGATTCCTTATTAGCTTTAACTTCTAAAGTCTTGGACTTCTTATAATATTCTTTTCTTTTCCACCATACAGCAGCTACAATCACACCTATTAAAATAATAATAGTTACTAACATAATTAAAGATTACTAGCTTAAGCTAGTAATCTCCCACCTCCTTTAAGAAAATTATTATCTATTAATATTTATAGAAATCAAAGGTGGATTATTACTATTAAGATGAGAAATTTACTATTTATTTCTATAAAGTTACTGATAAAAAAGAAAAATAGATGGTAGAAAATAGGTAGTGAATATTAGGAGGAACAAATTAACTAAGCTCTAACATCTATAACCTAACTTCCTAAAGCAATATATTAAATTAATATTCTTCTAAACATAAGTTGAAAAATTATAATTTTAAAAAAAGGTTAAAAGCGATATCGCTTTTAACCTTTAGAAACCCATTTTCGGGCAAAATCATCTATATTCCCTGCACCTAAGAATAAAAATATAGCATCGTTTTCTTTTCGATAATTATTAAGCCATTTTGTTAATTTATCAGTTTGATTATAATATTTTGTATCTCCCCTACTTATGCTCTGACTGAGCTTATTACCTAAGCTTTCTAATTCTTCTTCTGAAACCTTTTCTCTAACTTTATAAATCTTAAAAATAACCTTTTCATCTAATAACTTATCTAAAACATTTTCATAATTTTTAAATAGACTTTTAGTTCTTAAATATTGGTGTGGTTGAAAAATTAATACCTTCTTCTTATCTGTTTTAATCCTTTCAAAAATTTCTGCTACTGCATCCACTTCACTAGGATGGTGAGCATAATCACTAATTACAATCCTATCTTCTCGTTCATCTAAAATCTCAAATCTTCTTTTTACACCTTTCCATAAAGCTATAGCTCTTTTCATTTCTTCAAAAGAGATCCCACAATAATTAGCTACTGCAATAGCTTCTAAAGCATGTTTAATATTATAATCTCCCAAAGAATTAACCTTAAACTCTCCAACTTCTTCACCTTTATACCTTAAAGTGAAATATGATGATAATTCTTCTTCTCTAATATTAATAGCAGTAAAGTCAGCCTCTTGATCATCAATCTCTACCGTTATTATATCAAGATCCATTTTCCTAGGAGTTAAATTAAGTTGATCTATGACCTTTTGATTAGTAATTAAGCATTTAGTTAAATTATCTACATATTGATGATAAGTCTCCAATACTTCATCCATATCAGCATAAATATCTGGATGATCATACTCAATATTTGTAATTACACCTATGTCTGATGAATACTTTAAAAATGACTTTCCATATTCATCACCTTCTAATACAAAGTAATCTCCACGATTAGCTCGAAAATTACTATCAAAATTATTCAAAATACCACCAATAATAAAGCTAGGCTCTTTCTTCCCTAACTCTAATAAGTGGGCAATCATAGCTGAAGTAGTAGTCTTCCCATGAGTTCCAGTTGCCGAAATAACCTCTTTCTCCTCAGTAAGCCAAGCTAAAGCATCAGATCGACCTAATAATTCTAAATTATACTTTTTAGCAGCTAGAATCTCAACATTATGAGCTGGAATAGCATCTGAGAAGATAACCTTCTTCACTTCTGGAGAAACATTAGCTTCATTATGACCAATACTAATCTCTACCCCCTGATTTCTCAACTCTTCAATTAGATGATTATGATTTAAATCAGATCCTGTTACTGTATATCCTAGCTGAATTAAACATTGCGCAATAGCCGACATAGCTATTCCACCAATACCAATAATATGAGCCCTTTTCATAATAACCTCCTCTATCTAAATAGCAACCTTATATTATATATATTCTTATAATCTAAAGTATATAAATTTATAGCTTAATTTCCTAGATTAAAGCTATATTTTATTATTTATACTAACTAAATATTATTTTATCTTGGAAAAATAATATTTACAAGCTATCATACTATCTTTTATTAAAATCTCTTTGATAAATATAAATTCTACTTTTTTTATCCTCTACTTCCAAAACTATTATCTCTTCTCTATTATCATTATCTATATCACAAACTATTATATCCTTGATTTCTCCAGCAAAACTTTTAGTCTTCCACTTTGAAACATAATTATCTCCATCCCAAATAAAAGATATAATTCGAGTATTTTGGGCAGAATTACTGACTAATAATAATTCTTTACTCTCACCTACTATTGCCATAGGAAAATTATAATTTTGAGGGAAAGTATATTCCAAACTCCCAGATAGATCATACACTTTAATCCTATATGTCCCTTCTCCACCATAAGCTGTTAATACTACTTCTTTTTCTTTATCATGATCTATATCCCCTAATACTACTCGGTACCCCTCATTATTTTTCACTGTTAATTCAAAATCAGTCTTATATTTATTATCTTGCCAAATATTAAACTTCAATTTATTGCGGTAATCTCTAGTAATTAAATATTTCTTATTGTTTAGCTTAACTATAGCTTTGGGCCTGTTTCTACTAAATCCCTCTAAAAGTTTGTTTTCATATTTTTCACCATTCCACTCTAGATTAAACAACTGATTAAAACCTTCAAAAAAAATTTCATTTCTGCCATTATGACGAAGGTCTCCAATCACTAATTTATAATCATCATATTTTGTCCTTTGATAGTTATCTATTGTATTACCTTCTATTAAATTCTTTGTCTGATAAGTAAAAGATTTCAAAGAGTCTTTGCTATTTAAAATAATCTCAGCTTGACTATCATTATTTATATCTCCTACTGCTAAACTGCTACTTAACAAATCTAAAGCTTCACTCTGATGAATTAATCTTAGCTGATCTTTATTACTTTGATTTAAATAATATTTAATTAATCTATTATCTTTACTTATAGTAATTAACTCTTCTTTTACCATAGCTTTAGGATTCTTAGAATATAGTTGTATATAAATCAGAATACTATTAGACACTTCTGAAATATCAAAAGTCATTAAAAAATCAAGCTTTAATTTATCTATAATTAAATCAATGTCATCTTGATTTAACTCTTCTTTCAACTCTAAACCTTCTACCAATTTTTTCAATTCATCACTTTTACTTAATTTAATTTTTTGACCTGTTTTTAAATAACTTTCAAAATAATTTAATAACTTTTTAGATAATTTGGCAAACTTATCTGACTTATTCAGGTTAAGAATTGAAAGCTTTCTTAATTTATTAGCAATGACCTTATCTCCTACTTCAACCTGAAGTTTAGAAAAGCTATCGATATTCTCTCCTCTAGAATAATCTTTTCTAACCTGATCAATCCTTATTTCAGATACCTCCATCTCAATCTTTCCTAAAATATTTTGAGTGATTGGGTCTTTTAAAACCTCTCCCTCTTTTATTACAGTAAACTTATCACCTCGTTCTACTTTAGGGTATCCTAGATTAATATAGACTTTATTTTGCTCAATTTTAACTACATAACCTTTATATAATTTTATATCATCAAACAAGTTAGTAGCAGCATCGGCTAGCTTCTTATTTATTATATCATTATTATCTGCATAGACACCATTAGTAATTACTATAACTATCAATAAGCATAATATAATAACTATCTTTCTCATTATTTTCTCCTTTTTGATTTTTATTACTGTATATATCCTTAACAATATCCCTTTAAATTTGCTTTTTATTAATTATCACTTAAATAAACTTCTACAGCAAATATAAAATTCCTTTATATTACAATAATAGTGCTGGAGAAATTATATCCAGCACTATTATTGATCGTCTTCTTTTAATTTGAAATAACAGCATTTATCTGTCAAATAAACATGACACTTTAATTTAGAGCAATAAAATCTATCATATATAAAATAAATACAATCTTTGCAAGACAATAAATCTACCACTCCTTCACTTAAAACAATCAGAAATATAATCAAAATCACCTTTGGAATAACTTTCTTACTATAAACTAAATAAAGTTTCTACCATTATTATAGATCCTATAACTTGTAATAGTAGTTCATAATTAGCTGTTAATACTTTATTTCTATGCTAAATAGTATTCAATGTTTCAATGAAATAATTTCCTAATCTGAATTAAATTATACTTTTTATTTTCTTTTTTCTACAACTATTGATAAAATTAAACATAGAATATATAATAAAGTAGTAAATAAAATTGTTGAAGAAAGGTAGGAAAAATAAATGACTTACCATACACACTCACTGTTTGGCTTTGTATTTGCAGTAATTATAGTCAAATTACTAGCATTATTTGATATTAAAGATCTATCTTATCTAATTGAAGGCTCTATATTAAATGCTGATTTATGGAAGTTTTATACTGCAGCTATTATTGCTTCATTATTACCTGATATAGACCATGCCAATAGTAAAGCAGGTAAAACATTGTGGTTTATCAGCAAGCCTTTGAAATGGTTTGGTATCAAGCACCGCGGATTAACTCATAGTATCTTAGGCTTTATATTATTCGCCTTGCTTAGTAAAGAATTAATTAAATATAACTGGATCAATAGAATAATCTGGTATGGTCTATTAATAGGATACATCAGTCATATCCTATCTGATATGCTAAATGTTCATGGTATTCCACTATTTTATCCTAATGATAAAAAATTTAAATTTAATACTAATATTACTACTGGTAGTTGGGGAGAACATATTCTATTTGTAGTGATCTTTGCCACAGTAGTATTATTAATAGTTTCCGAACGAGGATATTTAAACTTTAATGGATTGCTTGACTTCCTATAAATATTAGGACAATTTTAGCTGCTGGCTATTGGCTACTAGCCCCTGGTTTAGAGCTTATAAAAATAATACTAATAGCTAGAGGCTAAAAGCTAGTAGCTAGTGGCCAAAATATTACAACATAATAGTTTCACCCTAAACTTGGATGACTAAAAATAAAAATCCCTTGGCCAGATTAATTATGACCAAGGGAGCTTTATTTTGTAAACTTTAAAAAGGATTTCAAAGCATCTTTGACAGAATCTTTTACTTCTTCTTTATTTTCAAGAGACTCAAAAATGCATTCACAAAGATTATTTTCAACTAAGGATAATCCAATTTTATTAACCGAAGATTTTATAGCAGAAATTTGAATTAATATATCAGAACAATCTTTATCTTCTTCGAGCATCCGTTCTATTCCACCAATATGCCCTTTAACCGTTCTTAAGCGGTTAATTAAATCTTTTTTTATCTTTTGATCTTCAATTTTAGCCATTAAACCACCTCTATCGAGAAATTCTTTAGGCAATTCCGTTTTAGTCTCATAAATAATTTGATCTATTCTTAAATTTTCTAATAAACTTTGCAACTAATTTAGGGGCTCTAGTAGATTGAGATAAATCAGAGCGACCATAGAAATAATTAATAACTAATACTAATCCAGTAACAGCACCACATAACTCTTCACTACCCATTCCCTTTTTAAATCCTGTTGCTAATTCTAAGATATCATCATCTCAATTCAATTTATATTCATCATTGATAGCTTGTAAAATGGCTTCAGAACAGCCATATCCTTGCTTATAATGCTTATTCTGCCTTATCCACTAACAAATTAATCACTTTTCAAAAATTATAGTTTTCAAAATAATAAAAGGTGGAAAAACCACCTTTTATTATCCAATATTATTTATTTTATTCTCCAAATCTTCTTTAGATGAGAATCCAACTTGTCTATCTACTGCTTCTCCATCCTTGAAAAATACTAGATTTGGAATACTAGCTACTTGATACTTTTGAGCTAAAGATGAATTATTATCAACATTTACCTTAGCAATTTTAACCTTATCTGAATATTCTGCCCCTAATTCTTCTAATACTGGAGCAATAGCTTGACAAGGTCCACACCATGGAGCCCAAAAATCAACTACTACCGGTAGATCAGAGTCTAAAACTTCTACTTCAAAATTATCTTCTGTTACTTCAACTGTATTTTGTCCCATTTAAAATCACCTCAATTATTTTTCCCTCCCCGTAGGGGGGTGTTTGTTGTTTTTAATTATATATAATTTTTCCAAGTCTGTCAAGCTATAATAATTTGAAATTTACTTTACATAAAGTAGTTTGACCCCAATTGCTAAAAATAATACCCCTACTAATTGTGTCCATTGAAAATGAATTTTTTCTAATCCAAATAACCCAAAATGATCTACCAAGATAGCAGTTAATACTTGTCCAGTAATTATAGCAGTAGTAGCATTTGCAACACCTAAATTTGGTATACTATATATTACACCATAAAGAATAATTACATTCAATATTCCTCCTAAATAAGTATACCAAGGTGCTTCAGATAATTGGGATAAATCCCCTTTTCCTAAAGAAAAAATAAATAACAATAATGATACTAACATAGTAGCTATAACATGAACCACAAAGGTTGCCTCTAAATCTCCTATCACCTTGCCTAATCCTGAGTTTAAAGAGCCTTGTATAGCCATCGCTAATCCCGATATTGCTGCAATAATGATAAATATAATGCCTTCCATTTATAGTCTCCTTTAATTGAAATTCTTAAGATTAGTGTGGTAAATTTTGAAGATTTTATTCTTATTTATTATTAGTATTTTTATAGTTATATTAATCCAAGTCTAAAGAAAAATAAATTTCTAGCAAAAATCCCCCTTATCAATATTGATAAGGGGGATTTTCACTCTTAGCTCTAATAATAATCTATTTGCATCGCTTTACGAACTTCATCAACGGTCTGAACTGCTTTCTGCCTTGCTTTTTCAGTACCTTTCTTTAAAATATTCATTACTTCTTCAGGATCTTTGGCATACTCTTCTCTACGTTCTCTAATAGGCTTTAAAAAATCTTGTAATACTTGGTTAAGGCGTTTCTTAACCTTAACATCTCCAAGCCCACCTTTACGATAATAAGTCTTTAATTTTTCAACTTCCTCTTTGTCTGAATCGAATAAATCAAGATATTCAAAAACAGGATTCCCTTCAACTTGACCTGGATCTTCAACTTTAATATGATTAGGATCAGTGAACATTCCCATTACTTTCTCTTTGATTACTTTATGGGAATCAGCTAAAGAAATCGCATTCCCTAACGATTTGCTCATCTTGTTCTTCCCGTCAGTTCCTACTAATCTTGCAGCTTTAGATACTAAAGCTTGAGGCTCTACTAGAACTGCTTCATAAATTCTATTAAATCTTCTTACAATCTCTACAGTCTGTTCTAGCAGTGGTAGTTGATCTTCACCAACAGGTACTAAATTCGCTTTAAAAGCAGTTATATCTGCTGCTTGACTAACAGGATAGGTTAAAAAGCCAGCTGGAATACTCTCTCCAAAAGCTTTCTGCTTTATCTCATTCTTAATTGTAGGATTTCTCCTTAAGCGATTTACCGTTACTAAATTTAAATAATACATATTAAGTTCAGCCAGCTCTGGCACTAACGATTGAATGAAAATAGTACTTATTTCTGGATCAATTCCTACAGCAAGATAATCTAGAGCTACTTCTAAAATATTTTCACGTACTTTTCTTGGATTATCTGCATTATCAGTTAGAGCTTGTGCATCAGCAATCATAACAAATTGATTGTAATCATCTTGTAATTTAACCCGATTTTCTAAAGAACCAACATAATGTCCTAAATGTAATTTTCCAGTTGGACGGTCACCAGTAAGAATAACTTTTTTATCTTCCATAATAAACTCTCCTTTAAATTTTAGTTGATTATTGGCATAATTTATTCTATTAGCTACTGGTTACCTCCATATCAATGAAGCAAATATTTCTTTATAACTATGCCCCACCTAATACCACTCCTCAAACAATATTTAACATTCATATTACCATATATAGCCTTAAAGTTAAAGTAATTTAATAATTTTATTGCTAATTATATAAGCTTTCACAGCTAGAACTTTAAAATTAAATCGAAATAGTTATTATATACTTTAATAAACATATTAACTATAAAGGTTTGATATCTATATCATCAGTAGAGAACAATTTAAAATTGATCATTGATATTAATTGGTGTGAAATTTGCTCGTTTATAATTCTTAACTTGTATAAATAAAAAGAATAAATTCAATCTAAACAAATATTATTACTGTTAGAATTTAATATTAGAGATATGATGGTATTCTTGATTATTTCATGATATCCTTATTAATACTTTATAACAATTATAGTTTTAAATTATATAAAAAGGAGAGATTTAACATGAAACTGATTTATTATCTATTACCTTTCATCGCAGGAGCTGGAATAACAATCCAAGTAGGCTTAAATTCAAAGTTAGGGAACTTTATCAATAGCCCCACTTTAGCTTCTCTTATTAGTTTTATCGTAGGAAGTTTAGGTTTAGGTACGACTTTTATTATAAATGTGGTTAGTAAAAATGATAGTCTAGCCTCTTTACAAAACTTAAAAGAATCTGATTGGTGGATGTGGATTGGAGGATTATTAGGAGCCTTTTATATATTTACAACAATATTTACATCTCAAAAAATTGGCTTTGCAAATATGTTCAGTTTAGTTATTGGAGGTCAAATTATACTAGCTATAATCTTTGATCACTTTGGAATAATGGGGGCTACAGTACATCCAATTAATTCCTTAAGAATTATAGGAACAATTTGTATAATAATTGGTGTATATATTATACAAACTAATTAATCGCTTTATAGAAAAGCATATACTAATTTATAAATTAGTATATGCTTTTTTCATTCTTTCTCAATTAGATCAAAATTTATCTCAGCTATTTTTCTAGCTCTTAGCTATAATTCTTTTAATAATATCAAATTTAACTTAATAAAGCACTTCAACTCCAGCAGCTTTAAGTTTTTTAATCACCTTCATATTAGAATTCCCTTTAGATAAATCAAAGGGATTATCTCTAAGATCCAATTTATTCAGATTAGTTAAATCTGATAATGGACTTATATCTTTTATCTTATTCTCCCTAATAAATACATAAGATAGACTCTTTAAATCAGCTAAAGCCTCTAGATTTTCTATTTGATTATTTGAAAGATCGAGGCAATCTAATTCTTTTAATTTTGCTAAAGGACTTATATCCTTAATTTGATTATCTAATATATATAAATGCTCCAATTTACTTAAATTAGCTAGAGGACTAATGTCTTCAATCTTAAGAATATAAAGATCTAATTCAGTTAAATTTGTCAAGTAAGCTAAAGGGGAAATATCTTCTATTAAATTATCCTGCAAGTTTAACTCTCTAAGACTCTTTAGAGTTCTTAATGGTGTTATATCACTTATTTTATTGTACCCAATACTCAACCGCTTTAAGTTAATTAATTTAGATAATGGACTTAAATCATCTATATCATTTCCTCCTAAGAACAATTCTACTAAATTATTCATCTCTGCTAAAGGAGTGATATTAAGTGAAAAATTATTATTAAGATTTATAACTTTTAAGTTCCTTAGCTTCTCTATCCCCTCTATGGAACCTACTCCTTTATATTGAGAATCTAACTCTTCTATCTTCAATAAATCATTTTTAGTTAAAGGGCCTTCAGTTCTAGGCTTATTGACTGTTTCACGAATAACCCCATAATTGAGATGATCCTCAACTTTTAAAAAGATTAATTCTTATTAGTTAATTTTTACTCTTCTCTCTCAGAATTTATTCTAATCTAAATAGTTGTTCCAGATAAGCAAGATCTATTATTTTCCACAGTTGAATCTTGTCTTATAATATTTTTTCTTTTTCTAAATACTTAAAGTTTTAATAAGGTTAAACTTAATTGATAAAATTAATCTGATTTTTTATTATTTATTTAATATTTATACTCACTGATCATTATTAATTAAGAATACTTTTCAATAAACAGTTGATTTACTTCCAAGAAATCTATATAATAGATAGTAAAGAAAAATACATACAATAATTATTTAGGTCATGAGAAGGGAGAATCAAGTTATGTCAGAAGAAAGTTACATACAAAGTTTATTCGCAGAGAGAATTGGAGGAAATAATTTCGGTAAAGACACTAAAATCTACAAATTCGAAAAGATTAAAAGAGCAAAAAGAGCTGCTAAGGCAGAAAATCCTGATATAGAGTTAATCGATATGGGAGTTGGTGAGCCAGATTGGATGGCTGATGATGAGGTTGTAGAAATTTTATATAAAGAAGCTCAAAAACCAGAGAATCGTTTTTATGCCGATAATGGTATTGCAGAATTTAAAGAAGCAGCTGCTAACTATATGGAAAATGTCTTTGGGGTAAATGGATTAGATCCTAAGACTGAGGTTAATCATTCTATTGGTTCTAAACCTGCTTTAGCAATGTTACCAAGTGCTTTTATTAATCCTGGTGATATTACTATTATGACAGCACCTGGTTATGGAGTTATGGGAACTCATACAGAATGGTTAGGTGGAGAAGTTGTTAAACTTCCCTTACTTAAAGAAAATAATTTCTTACCTGATTTAAGCACTTTGACTGCTGATCAAAAAGAAAGAGCTAAATTATTATACTTAAACTATCCTAACAATCCAACAGGAGCTAGTACTACTACAGAATTCTTTGAAGAGGTAATTGAGTTTGCTAAAGAGAATGATATTGTAGTAGTTCATGATGCTGCTTATGCAGGATTAGTATTTGATGATAATGAACCATTAAGCTTCTTATCTGTTCCAGGCGCTAAAGAAGTTGGTATTGAAATTCAATCATTATCCAAGTCCTTTAATATGACTGGTTGGAGAATGGCCTTTGTAGCAGGTAATCCTAAAGTTGTAAAAGCTTTTGCTACAGTTAAGGATAATAATGATTCTGGACAATTTAGAGCTATCCAAAAAGCTGCAGTTTATGCTCTAACTCACCCAGAAATCACAGAAAAAACAGCAGAAAAATACTCTCGACGCCATGAAATGTTAGCTCAAACTCTAAAAGAAATTGGCTTTGATGCTAAAAAGCCTAAAGGATCTTTCTACTTATATGTAGAAATACCTAAAGGAACAAAAGATGGTAAAGAATTTACTAATGCTGAAGAATTTTCCCAGTTTTTAATCAAGGAAAAATTGATCTCTACAGTACCTTGGGATGATGCAGGACACTTTGTTCGTTTCTCAGTTACTTTTGTAGCTGAAGATCAAGAAGAAGAGACACGAGTTCTAGAAGAGGTTAAAAGAAGATTATCTGATATAGATTTTGTATTTTAATAAATTAACCCCCGCAATTGCGGGGGTTTTTACTTTAAGGGCTTTTTAACCACGAATCCACGCGAATAGTAATTAGCTAGCGGCTATTGGCTAGTAGCAAATTTATTACGAAAGGTCTTTTTTAAAGACCTAGAGAATTAGCCAGTGATTGATTCCCCCTAAGAGTACTTCCTCGTGGGAAAGCACCCTTCAGGTTAAAAAATAACCCTTCGCGAACTTTAATTATCGATTAATTACTCTTTTAATGACCTTGGCCAAAGCCTTAATTCCTACTTCAATCTTAGCTTCATCCACATTTGAATAGTTTAATCTTAAACTATTCTTTCCTCCTCCATTAACATAAAAAGGACTACCTGGAACGAAAGCAACCTTCTCCTTAATTGCCATATCAAATAATTCTAAAGAAGATATTTTATCAGGCAAGCTAACCCATAGAAACATTCCACCTTCTGGCTCAGTAAAGCTTATTTCTGAAGGAAAATATTTCTTAATACTATTAAGCATCTTCCCTCTTTGACGTCCATAGACCTCTTTAATCCTACTTATATGTTGATCAATATCATTATCAATCAAATATTGGTAGATTACTCTTTGAGCAAAATAATTACTATGCAAATCTGAAGCCTGCTTTGCTACAATAACCTTATCGATCTTATCTTTATTCATACAAACCCATCCTAACCTAAACCCTGGAGCAACTATTTTAGAGAAAGATCCCAATAAAATAGTATTATCTCCAAGATGATTTTTCATTGAAGGTACATCTTCACCGATAAACCTCAATTCACCATAAGGGTCATCTTCTACAAAGATAGTATTACTTTCTTCTAAAAGCTGAGCCACTTCCTTTCTTCTCTCATTACTATAAGTTATACCAGAAGGGTTCTGAAAGTTTGGAACACCATAAAATAACTTACAATCATTTTCTATCACCGCATCCTTTAAAATTTCAATATCAATTCCATCTTCTAATAATGGGATTGAGAAAAATTCAGGCCCATAAAATGAAAATGACTGAATTGCTCCTAAATATCCTGGCTCTTCTATAATAACTCCATCACCTTCATTTAAAAAGGTCTTTGCTATTAAATCAAGACCCTGCTGTGATCCATTAGTAATTAATATCTCTTCAGGATCGATTTTAAGACCCTGTCTTTTAAAATATCTATCAGCAATATACTTTCTCAAAGGAAGATATCCTTCTGTAGTACTATACTGTAAAACATTACTCCCATCCTCTTCTAATACCTTAATAGTTGCCTTCTTAATCTCTTCTACTGGAAAGAAATCTGGATTTGGCAATCCACCAGCAAAGGAAATTATTTCGGGATCATCTACCACCTTTAATATCTCCCTAATAAAAGATTTTGGAATATCATTGATCCTATCTGCAAATAAATTTTTCATTATTATTGCCACCTTTATTTTAATTTTCTATACTCAATTATTCAATTATCTGTATTGACAGATTATCTTTAACAGTTAATAGTAATATATGGGGGTATATTAGAGCACTTTCTCACACCCATCCCATATCCCCTTCTCCTAAGATTAGGAGAGACCGCTCCTGTACGACGGGTTGATAAAACCAGAGGAGTTAGAGTGAGGTGTGAGGTGTGAGGTTTTGAACTTAATTATCAACCGTCAACTGAAAAAAATATCATAATATCTATCTTTAATCCAACTTTAGACTTAAATACCTATTTTACTATAAAATCGATCTTTATTCACCTTATCTAAATACAGGATAATACAAAATTGCATGAGCCTTAAGTAAAAAATCTGTATCATTTCTATAAACATGAGCTTTATCAGCAACAAAACGGATAGTATTTCCCTCATTAACTCTATAGGTATCTCCCTCTATTAATATCTCTAAAATCCCTCTAGAAACTATTAAATGCTCTTCTACCCCTGTAAAATGGGCTTCAGCCTCATAACTACATCCAGCTTCTATTTCTATAGCATGAATTTCAAATCGCTTTTTGTGATCAAAGGGAAAGATAGGATAAACCCTAAATTCTCCTCTTTCTTCTAGCAAAGGATTAATCTCTTCGGTAGAAATTACTGATACTTTAGAGTTATCTTCATCAATAAAGGTAGAAAATGATACATTTAATCCATTAGCAATCTTCCACAATGTCTTAACTGTTGGATTAGATTCACCTCTTTCAATCTGTCCTAACATTGATTTGCTAACACCTGTGAGTTCCTCTAATTTACTTAAAGTAAAACCTCTATTTTTTCTAATTTGATTAAGCTTTTTAGCAATATTAATATTTATATTATCCATAAATTCCTCCTTATCTAAATTCAAGGCTTGTGCGTTATAACATATTACTATATAATATATTATATTAGCAAAGAAAGGAAGTGTCAATATAGATGAAAAGAAATAACAATAATTTCTGCAATATAGAAGAAAGAACCATACAAAAAGAATCTAATCTGCTATCAGGAATTAAAACTGGAATCCCTATTGCTATCGGTTATGTTCCTATAGCAATCGCCTTTGGACTTTTAGCTAAGGCTAATGGTATTCCTAATCATATTAGTATTAGCATGTCATTAATGGTCTTCGCCGGAGCAAGTCAGTTTATAGCAGTTAATCTGCTAGCCCTTGGTACAGGTTATTGGGAGATTATTATGACTACCTTTATTGTCAATCTGAGACATTTTTTAATGAGTGCTGCCCTAACACCAAGTATTGATCAGAATATGACTAAAGATAAGTTAGCTATATTATCATTTGGAATAACTGATGAGACCTTTTCTATGCTTTCTTTGCAAGAAGAGAATAAATTAGAATTTCCTTTTGTATTAGGATTAAACCTGATTGCTTATTCTGCCTGGGTTGGAGGAACAGCTATTGGAGTATTTTTAGGATCAGGACTACCGCAAATAGTACAATCAAGCATGGGGATTGCTTTGTATGTAATGTTTATTGGCCTATTGATTCCCAATCTCAGAAAATCTCACCCTTTTTTAATTGTTTCAATTATAGCTATTATTATCAATTCAAGCTTGAATTGGATTTCAATCTTTAGTAGTTTATCTACTGGTTGGACCATTATTATCACAACAATTATGGCCTCAATAGCTGGTGCTATACTATTTCCAAAGGATGGTGAGAAGAATGAATAAACTATGGTTACTAATAATTGCAATGGCAATTGTAACTTACCTACCAAGAATGCTCCCTATTGTAATTTTACAGAATATAAATATGCCTCCTTTTTTGAAAAGAACTCTTGAATTCATACCTGTAGCTGCCTTAAGTGCTTTAATATTTCCTGGTATTTTATACTCTACTAATAGCATTAGCTCGGCTATTACAGGTGGACTGATCTCTCTTCTATTAGCATGGCTAAAAGTAGATCTATTAGTAGTTATCAGTGGAGGTATTGGAAGTGTGCTAGCAATAGAGTTATTACTATAAAAAAAAGTCCTTTTCATTTGAAAAGGACTTTTAACTATTCTCTTTAAGCACTAACAGTCTCTGCATTAGCAACATCTAAATCAATTTCTCCTTCAGAAGAGGCTACAATAACTGTAGCTGCACTATCTCCAGTTATGTTAGTTACCGTTCTAGCCATATCCAAAATACGGTCTATACCTGCTATTAAAGCAACACCTTCTAATGGTAAACCTACACTTTTTAAAGTTAAAGTAAGCATAATTAATCCAGCTGAAGGTACTCCAGCAGTACCAATAGATGCCAAAGTAGCTGTTAATACAACTGTGAATTGTTGAGCTATATTAAGGTCTATTCCATATACTTGTGCTACAAACAAAGCACAAACTCCTTGATAAAGTGCTGTTCCATCCATATTGATAGTAGCACCCAAAGGTAATACAAAACTACTAATCTTATCAGAGACACCTAAATTATCTCGACAGCACTTTGTAGTTACAGGTAGAGTTCCTGAACTACTACAAGTACTAAAAGCAAAGATCTGTGCACTAGCAATTCCTTTAAAGAATTTAACTAAACTCAATCTAGAAAAGAATTTAATTGCCCCTCCATAAGTTATCAGCCAATGAATTAAACATCCTAAATACACAGCAATAATGACCTTCAATAAAGGTAATAACACACTTAAGCCAAAAGAGCCAACTACTGAAGCAATTAATGCCAAAATACCAAAAGGTGCAAATTCCATTACAAGTGCTGTTAACTTATACATAATCTCGGCAAAAGAATCAAAGAAATTTAATACCGGTTCACCTTTCTTACCAATCAAAGAAATACTAACCCCGATAAATAATGCAAATACGATAATCTGTAACATATTTCCTTGCTGTAATGCTACAATTGGATTTTTAGGAACAATATTAATTAATGTCTGACTTAACGGAGGTGCTTCCTTAGCTTCCATACTTACATTTCCCACATCTAAACTTAAGCCCATTCCTGGTTGAATAACATTTCCCAATACCAACCCAATAATTACTGCAAAAGCAGTTGTACATAAATAAAAAGCAATGGTCTTACTACCGATTCTCCCTAAACTTTTTGGATCTCCTACACTAGCAGCTCCTACAATCAATGATGAAAAGACTAAAGGAATAATCACCATCCGAATAAGTCTAATAAATAATTGACCAATGGGTTCAATAACAACTGTCTTTGGTCCAAAAATAACCCCGACTATAATACCTAAGATCAAACCAATTAAAATTTTAGTGTGTAATTCTAAACCATTCCATTTTTTTATTATTGACATAATATCCCTCCCTAACTTTAAATTCTATAAATATTTCTAAACTTCCTTTAATAAAATCTCCTTCCTATTAAATTCATATTACAATAATTGGAATTTTATGATTTAACTAGCTAAAGACACGGATATAAAAATAAAAGGGCATATGCCCTTTTATTTAAGTACTATATTTTAATTTCTGACTCTCAACATTCAAAAAAGACTTAACAAATAAAACTGTTCCCCCCAGATAAATAAAGAAGGTTAAGAAATAAGTCAATGAATATCCATAATTACTAACTAACCAACCCGCTACTACCGAGCTACTACTTTTTGCAATACTCTTGCTTGTTCTCATTAAACTACTAGTTACAGTATGCTGAGATGTAGAAGTAATCTCCATAGCAAAATCAGAGGTTATAGGCAAGGAAATACTCATCAAAGCCCCTCTTAATAATAAAGCAACGCTAGCAATAGCAAAATTAGGAACTAAGACAATT
Organism: Orenia marismortui DSM 5156; assembly: GCF_000379025.1. Taxonomy (NCBI): domain Bacteria; kingdom Bacillati; phylum Bacillota; class Clostridia; order Halanaerobiales; family Halobacteroidaceae; genus Orenia; species Orenia marismortui. The sequence continues at coordinate 52,868 of NZ_KB900618.1, read as the reverse complement.
GCCAGCAGAAAAGGCAAAGATGTAGCTTGTACAACACCAACTGATCTTACTTTGCCCAATTTTTTGATCAATAAAGGAGTAAGTAAAAGAGCAATTGCACGTATCATTTGGTATAAAAACATAATCACTCCTGCTTGTCCAGCAGAAGCACCTAACTTATTAACCAAAAAGATACTAAAGAAGGGAACTATTAGACCTCCTCCTGCCCCGATTAGAAATTGATATAAACTTAATTTCCCTATTATTTCCTCCTTCATTCCTGCTATAACCCCAAAACCTTTATCTTGACTATTAATTTTTATTGAATCTATTTCTTTAATATAGCTAATTGGTATTATAGACATAAGGGATAATATACCTAATGTCAGCAATATAAATTTATAAGATAATAATTTAGAGACTTCACCCACCATCAATACTTTTACAAAAAGGGCTGGCAAAAATCCAACTAATAAGCTCCCCACTATTTTAGCTGTGGTCATTGACAGAAAATTTACGCTAAATAACTCTTCTCTTTCTTGATCAGTACTATTATTAGATAAAAAAGGTCCAATCATTACAAATAAAATAGCAAAAGCACTACCATAAATAAAACTAGAGATCAAAATTACAAACTTATTAACAGTTAGTCCTTGGATAATCACAGATACTCCAGCTAAAAGAGCTGATACTAGCAATAACTTCTTTGCCCCAACTCTATCAATTAATATTCCGGCAGGAATAGCTAGTAATCCTGTGGCCAACATTCTAGTTCCTGCTACTAACCCAAAGAAATCTTCAGCAAACCCTAACTCTAAAATATATAATCCTAAAATTACCTGTATAGCGCCTAGACTGATAAAATTAAGTATAATATATCCCAAAAAACTCCTTCCATTACTAGAAAAATTACCAAATTCTTTTAAGTATCTTTTTAATTTTAGCATTCTTTTTAAATAATTCCCTCCAATAATAAATTGTTGACCATAATGATAACATATTAATAAGAAAAAGCAACTAACAAAAATCATATTATTCTATTGTTCTTAGCTAGAAATTACTTTCAAAAGCAACTATATAACTAAGATATAGAAATAATCAGTTTTTGGTGAATATAGTGGGCTAAGTAACTTTAAATATAATTTAAAAGGAAAATATATAGTTATCCAGAATCATAGTAAAGACAAACTTTAAAAGGAGAGAAGATTATGCCTGATTTCTGGAGCCATATTATTGGAGGAGAGTTAATCCTAAAGCAACTAGAAGATCATACTTTGAAAAGAATAATTCAAGATAATAAAAAAATATTTAATTTAGGTTGTCAAGGACCTGATCTATTCTTTTATAATGATTTCTGGCCTTGGATTAAAGAAAAGAGAGGCCCTGAAATTGCTACTAAACTTCATCAAAAAAATATTAAATCACTCTTTATTGAAAGTATTAATTACTTAAAAAACAATAGAACTCATAAGGATTTTTCCTTCTTGCTCAGCTATTTTGCTGGTTTCTTAGCTCATTATACTGTAGATAAGATGACCCATCCCTTTGTCTTTGCTAAACAGAAGAATTCTAAGCAACATAAGCTATTAGAGATAAACCTAGATACTTATTTGGTTAAAGATATCTGGAATAAAAAAGCTTATAATCTCTCCCCGACGTCAAGGATTAACTTAGGAAAAAACTTACCAGCTATACTTATCGATTATTATATCCATATCTTAGATAGAAGTCATAATCACAGTACAAAAAACAAAGTAATCAATGATTCTTACAGGGATTTAAAGAAAGTGCTAAACATCTTTTATAGTCCTTATAAGATCAAAAAAATAGCCTTCAAAAGCTTCAACCCTATTAGTCCAATTAACCTTAAAACTTTAAGCTATCCTACTAAGATAAACCATAATATCTTAACAGAAGAAGATTATTTACACTTTAAAGAATTATTATTAGCTGGAGTAGATGAAGGAATAAGATTAATAAAAATAACAAAAGACTACCTTCAAGATGAGTTGAATAACTCAGAATTAAAAGTAGCCTTTGAAGAAATAAATTTTGAAGGGGAGCTTATTAAATAGCTTCTCTTCTTCCTTGCTCTACATCTACTCTACTTAAGATCAGAATACCGATAATAAAAAAGAGAGCTATAGAGATAATTCCTAATCTATTAGAAGCAGTTAATTGTCCAACTAAAGCAAAGATAAAGGGACCAGTAATAGCAGCAAATTTACTAGAAACTCCAAAAAATCCATAGAACTCTGCTGCTTTATTCTCAGGAACCATACTCCCATATAAAGAACGACTTAATGCTTGTACTCCACCTTGTACTAACCCTACCATCCCAGCCAAGATCCAAAAATCTAAAGCAGTAGAAATAAAATATCCCTTAATAGTAATTAATAAATAAACAATTAAAGCTATCATTATTCCAAACTTAGCCCCAAATTTCTCACCTATCTTTCCAAAGATCAAAGCACAGGGGATACCAATTAACTGAGTTAATAATAAAGCAGCTATTAGACTTGTTTGAGCAATGCCAATTCCCCGCCCATAGATAGTAGCCATTCTAATTATTGTTCCTATACCATCATTATAAATCCAAAAAGCAATCAAAAACTTGAACAACTGTGGATATTTTCTAATATTTTTAAAAGTTCTAATTACTCTTATAAATCCTGCCTTAATACATTTACTAAACTTAATAGAAATATTATGCCCTCTATCTTCTTTAAGATTATTGAAGATAGGAATCGAAAATAAAAACCACCAAATTGCTACACTAATAAAAGTTAATCTAGTAGCTAATAAAGTATTGCTAATTCCAAATAAAGTTGGTTTAGAAATCATTAATAAGTTAATTGCTAATAATAATCCTCCTCCAAGATAACCTGCAGAGTAACCTAAAGATGAAACATAGTCAATCTTATTCTTTGAAGTAATCGTAGCTAAGAAGGAATCATAAAATACATTTCCACCTGAAAATCCTATACTTCCTAAAATAAAAAAGAAAGAAGCCCAAAGATAATCTCCCTCTTTAATTAAAAATAATAGAGCTGTCCCAAACATACCTAAGTAAGCAAAAAACCTTAGAAATTTCTTTTTAGAACTAGAATAATCTGCAATTGCCCCCAACAATGGAGAAAGAATAGCTATAAATAACATAGCAGCAGCTTGGGTATAACCCCAATAGGATATAGCCAAATTATTAGACAATCCTTTAGCTGCTATATCTTTATAAAATATAGGTAATACCACCGCCAAAATAGTAGTAGCAAAGGCTGAATTAGCAAAATCATATAAGACCCATGAATAGACCTCTTTCTTATTCTTCATATTCCCTCCCTTTATAATTATAGATAGATAAAGCGACAGTTTCGGAGTTAGGCGTTAGGAAATGGGAGGTAGGAAGACCTTACTATCCCCTATAACCTAACTCCTATCACCTAAAAATGTCTCTTTATACCCATTAAGTTTCACTTTAAGCTTGGATGACTGTATAACTATAATTCTTTAAAATTTTATTCTTATCCTCTATTTCCATATGTATTTTAACTTAATCTTAACAATTTAGATTGTTAATCTTATTTAAGCTAATTCTAGATCTCAATTATAACCCTCAAGTAAAAAGGGATTGGACCATTAAGTCCAACCCCTTTAAAACATTATCTTCCTAATCTATCTACTGCTAAAATTGCATCTTTAACCATTTCTGCTTCAACTTTAAAAGGCATATTATGAATTGTCTCACCTTCAGCACAACTAGCTTCTGCAACCTTAAAAATTTCATCTTCATCTAACTCTTCAATTCCTAAATCAGATAGGGTTGTCGGCAAACCTACTTCTTGACAGAATCTGATAACATCTTGAATTAATTCAGGATCTCTATCCTCTAAAACTAATTGCACTAAGGTAGAATAAGCCACCTTCTCACCATGAGTCTTAGCATGGGTCTCTTCTAATACTGTAAATCCATTATGAATAGCATGAGCAGCTGCCAATCCACCACTTTCAAATCCTAAACCACTTAATAGAGTATTTGCCTCAACAATCTTCTCTAAAGCTTCAGTTACCACTCCTGCTTCTACTGCTTTTTTAGCAGCTACTCCATATTTCATTAAAGTATTATAGCATAATTCAGCTAAATTTAATGCTGTTAAGGTCTGAGTACCACCTGGCATATTAGATGCTTTAGTTAAAGCACAGGCATCAGCTTCAAAATAGGTTGCTAAAGCATCGCCCATACCAGCGACTAAAAATCTAGCTGGCGCTTGAGCAACTATCTCTGTATCCACTAATACTAAATCTGGATTAGTAGGTAAGAATAGATATTCTTCAAAGACACCCTCTTCACTATAAATTACAGCTAAAGCACTACAAGGAGCATCAGTTGCAGCAATAGTTGGCACAATTCCAACTGGTAATTGAGAATAATAAGCTACTGCTTTAGCAGTATCCAAAGTCTTTCCTCCACCAATACCAATTATAACTTCAACCTCTTCTGACTGGGCTAACTCTTTCAATCTCTCAATCTCTTGCTTAGAACATTCCCCATTAAAATTCTCCAACAATAATTCCTTATTAGCTAATCCTTCTTTAACCTCTTCTTCAAATAGATCTAACACCACTGAATCACAGATTGCTAATACCTTATTACCAAGAGGATCCACATGCTCATTCAACTCTTTTAACACACCTTTTCCCTGAACATACTTCCCAGGAGAAATTAAAATCTTAGCCATTTTATCACTCCTTTTAATATTAAATTCTCTCTTTTATAATTGAATAAAAGATAAAATTTCCCTGCTTTATTTTAAATCATTATCCCAAATTTGATAAGCAAGATCATAATTATCTACTTGAGGATTAGAGACTAAAGCTTGAATAATATCATCTTTATTTTGGGTTATAGCAGCTTTAGTTGCTAAATTACGATAGTTAGCTTCTTGCTGCAAAATACTTTTAACATTAACTGGGACCTCTATTACTTCTAAAGCCCTAATAGAATTAGCATTAACAATAGTAGATACCTCTACTATTACTTCATCATCTATTCCAGGTATTAGTCCATTATTGGCTATATTCAAGATGAATTCTTCATTTTTATCATTATCGATTGCCGCAATCATAGGGACAATCATATCAGAATACCAAATAGCTCCTCTCTGATAAATCAATTCTGGGATAGATTCTGGATTATCTTCTAAAGATTTTGCAATTTCTTCACTAGTTTGGATTAATTCTTGGGCTCTAAGTTGATCTTTATTTTGTGCTTTTTCAACTTCTCTATTATGATGATAGTAATACTTTAAATAGGGTAATGGAATAATACCTAGACTTCTAATCCACTCTACATCAATACCTAATTCTAATTCTTCTATTTTATCTAGAACATCTTCAGTTCTATCCTCACCCCTAACATAAATTCCTGTATACCAACCTAAATGATTTAAACCAAAATAATTATATTTAATCTCATTTACTTCCACCTTTAAAAGCTTAGCAATCTTATTAAGAACTCCCATTGGTAAGTCACAAATACTAACTACATTAATATTAGTCTCTTCTTCAATTGCTTGTTGTACAATACTAGCTGGATTAGTTAAGTTCATTAATAGAGCCTCTGGACAGAATTTTTCCATTTCAGAAGCTAAGTCCAAAGCTACTGGAACAGTACGTAACGCATTAGCAAAACCACCAGGACCTACTGTCTCTTCTCCAATAATATCATATTTTAGTGGAAACTCTTCATCATTAGCTCTAGCCTTCATACCTCCTACTCTAATCTGATTAAGTACAATATCTGCTTCTATTAAGGCTTCTTTACGGTCTGTTGTATATGTAAGCTTAAAATCATAATCTGACTTATCAATTAAATTTTGACTTAATTTGGCTACCTTTTCTAACTTACTTTCAGTTCTACCATTTAGACAGATCTCATCAAAATCAATCTTCTCCTTATAATTAATGATTGCATCAAATAATAAAGGGGTGTATAAACCACTCCCACCAATTACCGTTAATTTGATTCCCATAATTATTACCTCCTAGATTTAAATATATATTTTCCTTAGATTATTATAAACTTAGCTTATCCCTTTATATCAAAATAAATTTATTAAGCATTTCTACTAGCTAATAAGATTCTAATCTGTACAATTATTCTTTTGTGAACATTGGTTCTTTTGCTAGTATTATACTATAGCTTATATCTTTTATCAAGCTTTAAAGCACTTATCTTAAGTTAAAACTTCTAAAAAATTTGTTCTATAAATAATTATCCCTTTTATAATTTATTAAGAAAGATAATCTAAATTTTCACACTATTCATTAAACTAATAAAATCGTTGAATTGTTATAATAAATGTGTTATGATTTTATTCGTGAATATTTTAACAAGTTTAATTTTAGGAGGAAAATAATGCATAAGAGATTTTTAAAACCAGAAGAAACTATAAGTTATACTATTGAAGCAGGAGTAAAAAAAACAAAACGTAATAATACTATCGTCCTATTATCAGCTATTATAGCTGGTATCTTCATTGCCATGGGAGCTTTATCAAGTAATACAGCAGCTTATACTATCACAAATCCTGGAATAGCAAAAGTAATAACTGGTGCTATTTTTCCAGTAGGACTGATGCTAATTCTAATTGTAGGAGCAGATTTATTTACAAGTAACTGCTTGTTGAGTATGAGTGTCTTAGAAAAAAGAATTACAGGACTTGAGATGATAAAAAATCTAGTTCTAGTTTATGGTGGTAACTTTATTGGAACTGTTCTTGTTGCCATTATGACAATTGCAGGGGGACAATTTGATGCTGGAAAAGGTGCTTTAGGAGCCTATCACATTCACTTAGCTTTACATAAGCTAGAAGCTGGCTTTGGAGAAGCTATTATTTTAGGAATCTTGTGTAATATTATTGTATGTGCTGCTGCACTTGCTGCATATAGTAGTAAAGATATTGTTAGTAAAGTATGGGCTTGCTTCTTTCCTATCTTTGCTTTTATTATAGCAGGCTTTCAACATAGTATTGCTAATATGTACTATATACCTGCAGGAATTATTGCAAGTAAGAACCCATTATATTTAAAAGCAGCTCAAATTAATACAACAGAATTACAGGAATTAACTTGGTCAAATTTCTTCTTACACAATCTATTACCTGTAACTATTGGTAATATAATTGGTGGAGGATTAATTATAGGCTTTGCTTATTGGTATATCTTTGCTAATAAATCAGCAGACAGTTCAATCACAAGTTCTGAAGATATGGCAGTATAGTAATAATAAGTTAACTATAGATAAATAACAAAGCTAAACAAAAAGAGAAGTGGAATTTAATTCCACTTCTCTTTTTGTTTAGCTTATGCCCCCTGCTTTAAGACCTCATTAGACCATTCAACTGCATTAATAAATAATTGAGAAAGATCTTCTTCCTTTAAATCAAATTTTTCTATCTGTTGGGAGACCTTATTCCATTCCCCTCTTTCATAATCTAAGACAATATCATATACATCTTTTAAAATTCCTTTACTACCAAGTAAAGCCCACTTAATTTTATTAGCTATTGGTAATTCATTGAGAATATCATCTAGTTTTCGGTTCATTAATACATCAATCATTGAAAACATGCCTACCATAAAAAACTGAGATTTATTATCTTCAAATCCTAATTTACAAGCTATTAGTTCAGCAAATTTGGCTCTAATTGTTGATATCTTCATAATTTCTTGAGGTTTACCTTTGGAAGCTTTCTTTAGTACTATTAGACTAATCCATTTCTTAAATTCATTAATTCCTAATAAAGCTAAAGCATTTTTAATAGAGGTTATCTCTTCTCTTAAATAGAATGCTGCTGAATTGATTAATTTTAATAACTTATATGATAAAGATAAATCTCTTTCTAAGATAGCTGAAATATTATCTAAATCAGGTTCATCTTGATTTAACTCTTCTAAAATCTCAAAATAATTTGTTGCATAAGTTGGCAAATCAGTCCCTGTCAAAACCACAGGTTTACTAAAGAAATAACCCTGAAAATAAGAATAACCCATTTCAACAGCCTCTTCAAATTCTTCTCTTGTCTCAACCTTTTCAGCTAATAATTTTATTCCTCTTCTCTGAGCTATTTTAACCAACCTTTTTCTCTCATCAACTGGACTAATTAAAAAATCAACCTTAATAATATCTGCTATCTCTAATAAAGGCAAATATTTAGGTGAAAATACAAAATCATCTAAGGCTATAGTATAACCTTCTTCTTTCATCTTCTTACAAACTTCTATTATCTTCTTATCAGGCTCTACATCTTCTAAGATTTCTATTACAATTGTATCTTTATCAAAAATAGTAGGTACTTCATCCTTTAATAAATTAGAAGTAAAATTTATAAAGGCTTTGCTACCATCAATTATAGCATCCATTCCCATTAGAAAAAAGCTATTAATAACTTCAGAAGTTGCTTGATCTCCATCTACACTTTTATAATAATTATCCAAGCTATTCCTATATAACAATTCATAAGCACATACATTCTGATCACAATCAAATATAGGTTGCCTAGCTACAAAGAAATTCATATTATCACTACCCATTATTTTTATAGTTTTTGAATTTATTTACTAACTATTTCTATAAAAAACTTTATATCCCTTCATAATCAATAATTTTCATAATAATTTTTGCACAAATATTATTTAAAATTAGCCCTTCTTAACTTTGCTTTAAGATCAATACTTATTAAGGTTAAATAATTCTTGACTATAATAAAATTTTATATAAATAGCTAATTTCTTTGTAACTTTAAAATTAAAAAAATTATAAATTTAGTAAGTAGTGTGAAAAATAGATATCTATTTACTCTTATTCAATCATAATATTTATTAGACAAATAAAAATCCTCCATTCTATGGAGGAGAAACTACAACTATAAAACTAAGCTATTCCTTAACTATGAACTATTGTATATGTCCAATTATCACCATAATTATTATCTAAATTATTAGCAGAATCTTTAAAGGATAAATTAAATTCCTCATATTCTTGGGGAATATCTACTTCAGTTGTCCAAATTCCTTGTTTTTCATACATTCTAATATCTCTTATATCCTTCATATCTTGATGATTCACCATCTCTGCATGTAAATAGATCTGATCTGCCCCATTTTGAGCAAGCATACCATCATATTCAATCTTAACCTTATCTCCCCCTTTGATTGGGAAAGGATCAACTTTTATATTTGTCATAATTAACTGCCTCCTTAATAATTATCTACTTATTAATTTATACTAACTTTTAACTTTTTATAACTTAACTTACTGCTGTAAATAATACCATATCAATCTAATCTTACAAACAAGTCTTCTTATATTTTAATTTATAATAATTTTTCAAGCTATATTTGACTAAATCTTAGTATTTAATTTTCAACTTCTAGCTTTTAATATTAGTGCTTGACAGCAAAGGTATAATCAATTATAATAAAACCAAGAAAACAACTAGGAATTTAAGTAATTGGAGGGGTTAAATTGAAAAAACAATCAATTGTAATATTTTCATTAATGATAATAATGAGCTTGATTATCGGTTGTACTAGTAATCAAGCCAATGACAAAAAGACATTACAAGTAGGAGTAGAAGGTACTTATCCACCTTTTAATTTTGAAACTGAAGACGGTAAATTAACAGGATATGATGTAGAGGTTGCTCGGGAAATTGCTAACAGAATAGGATATAAGATTAAATTTATACCTACTAAATGGTCTGGAATGTTTGGTGCTTTAGAAGCTAAAAAATTTGACATAATTGTTAATCAGGTAGCAATCACTCCTGAAAGACAAGAAAAGTATGACTTTAGCGAGCCTTATGTTTACTCAGGAGCACAATTAATTGTGAAATCAAATAATAATAAGATTAGAAGTTTAAAAGATTTAAAAGGTAAAAAAGTAGGAGTAGGATTAGGTAGTAATTATGAGCAAATCATTAAAGAATTTGACCAAAATAACAAAATCGAAGTCAAAACTTATGAAGTCTTATTGGATACCTTAAATGATTTAGATATAGGTAGAATTGATGCAGCTTTAAATGATAAGCTTGCAGCAGGAATTAATATTAAAAAAACTGGATTAGATTTAAAGGTTACTGGTAAGGTAGTAAAGAAGGTCGTTAATGGAATTACCTTAAGAAAAGGAAATAAGCAATTACTAAATAAGATAAATAATGCTTTAGCAGAAATGAAAAGCGATGGAACTCTAAAAGAGATATCACTTAAATGGTTTGGAGTAGATGTCAGCCATTAATGAGGGGATAAATATGATAAATTTTAAAATGATATTAGAAAAATTACCACTTCTACTACCCTTTGGACTAATCACACTAAAAATTGCCCTAATAGCAATGCTTATTGGATTACTATTAGGGTTAGTAACTGCTTTATTTAGACTTTATAAGTTAGCTGTCTTAGATAAAGTTTCAGAATTATATGTCTTTGTTATCAGAGGGACACCACTCTTAGTACAAATTTATATTGTTTATTTTGGTTTACCTAGAATTGGTATAGAGTTTAGTGCCTATAATTCAGCTTATCTGGCATTAGGAGTCAATGTAGGAGCTTATCTATCAGAAGTATTTAGAGGAGCAATAAAATCTATTGATAAAGGTCAATTAGAAGCTGCTTTGTCAGTAGGAATGACCTATTGGCAGGCAATGTATCGGATTATACTTCCCCAAGCTGCTTTAGTAGCCTTACCTGCTACAGGAAATACTTTTATTAATTTAATTAAAAATACTTCTCTAGTTTTTGTAATTAGTATCGAAGAGATAATGGCAAAAACTAAAAAACTAGCTGCTTTACATGGCAGTTATTTAGAGATGTATATTACTGCAGCCATTGTCTATTTAATCTTATTTTTGCTTATCTATAAATTACAAGCTTTTCTAGAAAGAAATTTAGAAAAAGCTTATCAATAAGGTGGGATCTATAAATCATGTTAAAAATTAAAAACTTAACAAAATCTTTTGGAAATTTGAAAGTTCTTAAAGATATAGATCTTTCGGTAGCAGAGGGAGAAGTAATAGTAATTATAGGGCCTAGTGGTTCTGGAAAATCAACCTTTTTGCGATCAATTAATATCTTAGAAGAAGCTGATGATGGCTTCTTAACGCTTGATAATTTAGAAGTAAACTTAAAAAGAAAAAAAAAGATAATATCTATCAACTAAGACAAGATACAGGAATGATATTTCAAAGTTATAACTTATTTCGTAATAAAACTGCATTAGAAAATATTACTGAAGCATTAATAGTAATCCAGAATGTTAACAAAGAAGAAGCTATTAAAATCGGTGAAAAATTACTAACTAAAGTAGGCTTAGCAGATAAAAGAGATACTTATCCAGCTGCATTATCAGGTGGTCAACAACAAAGGGTTGGAATTGCTAGAGCATTAGCCACTAATCCTAAATTATTATTAGTAGATGAGCCTACCTCAGCTTTAGATCCAGAATTAGTAGGTGAAGTCTTAAAAGTACTTAAAGAATTAGCCCAAGAAGGTATGACAATGTTAATTGTAACTCATGAAATGGGATTTGCTCGTGAAGTCGCTGACAAAGTTATTTTTATGGATCAAGGAGAAATCATAGAAATAGCAAAACCTGAAGTAATATTTACTAATCCGAAAAATGAAAGAACAAAGCAATTTTTAACACAAATTTATTAAAAAGTAAGTATTTAAGAGAAGATTATAATCTTCTCTTTTTTAGTCTTCTTGTATTTTTTTCAAACCCTTTCCTCTTAAAAAGGCATGCCCTGTTCTTAGCTTAGTAATGGTTTTAAAATTATACTTTTTATAAACTGCTTCAGCCCTTTTACTAATTGGGAAAACCCATAATTTCTTTACCTTCTGTTCATACATCTTTCTTTGCAGATAATAAATCAATTCTCCAATTAACCCTTGACCTCTAAACTCTTCTAATGTAGCTAGATTTTCTAAGATTGCTTCTTCTTGATAACGGAAAACAGAGGCAATGGAGCAAGGCTTATCCTTATAACTCAATAAAAAGCTACTATGATGTGGATGATTGAATTCTGCCTGAAAAGCCTGTTCTCTAATCTCTCTACCACCAAACTCTTTGATCTTACTTTGCACCTCTAAAGCATCATAAAAATTTTCTTTGCTGACCTCTTCAATTCTAATCAAACCTCTATTTTCAACTTCTATCACCTTAGAATTCCAAAGCTGAATAGGATCTAGGAATTCTTCAAAGCTAAATCCTCTTTTCTCTAAAACTTCTTCTAGATAACTCTGCTTTTCTAGATTATAGATATAGAATCTAGGAATTATTTCTTTACTTTTATAAAACTCTATTACTTCATCTACCACCTTATCTGTATCGGCTGGGACTCTTCTAATATAAGCATGGTTAGCATCATAATAAGTAGGATTATCTGTATTATAAAATAGAATTCCCCATGGTCTTTCAAGCTTTGCTGTAAAAGTTTCTAGATAAGCATTTTTTATCTTTTCTATATAAGTTATTATTTCCATTATACTTCCTCCTATAATCTATCTAGTCTTTTTTCTATCCTTCCACCAGCTCATATCGAGAATTTCTATCCCCTCTCCTTCTGTGATAAGAATCAGAACAAGCAAAAATACTCCTCCAAACATGATCACTGAAGCAAAATTGACTATAGTTAAATAATTAGAATCCTTTTGCTTATTGAGATATAAAGCGATAAAAAAACAAAGATAAATTATAATCAAAAATAATAGATGACTTCCTAAGCTAACACTAATTACTGTCCATAGATATATAGCTGCTAAGCCCCCTATTATACTCAATATTATATTGATTAAACTTATCTGCTTTCTCTTACTAGTAATAATGATAATTCCATAATTGAAAACCATAAATAAGATAAATCCAAAAATATGGCAATCAAGGATATCTGCTTCTATAGATTGAATAATATAATATGAAGCTATTGTCATACCTGCAATTACTGCATTTATTATTGGATATAGATAACTTATATATCTGATCTTCTTAGACAAAATATAACCTGGAATAGTAAGAACCATCCAAACAACTGCTATTATAAAGGTTACTCTTCCAGTCATATACTTCAAATTCAGCTTTAAACTTATCTGTATTAGCAAAAATAAGATAATATAAAAAGCAAAAGTTTTAAATAAAAAATTTTCCTTTCAATTCATTTTCTATTCCTCCTAGCTTCTGAGATTTCATATCTCTGCTTAAATACAATTATCCAACTTTAGAATAAAATCTAAATCTGTCTCTATAGAATGATAAAGCGACAGTTTCGGAGTTAGGCGTTAGGAGCTAGGACATAGAAAGATCTTACTAACTCCTATTACCTATCACCTAGCACCTAAAAGTGTCTCTTTATACTCATAAAGTTTCACTTTAGGGTTGGAGATCTATCTTAAAAAGAAAACTTAAATTGCAATAATAAATTGAACATTTTCAAACTGTAATAATTTGGTTATTTAGTCATAAAGAATTTTTTTTAATTTATCTTCAAATATTTCATCAGGGGTTAGGTAATCTAAGATTTTTCTTGGTAAAGTATTGCACCAGTTTTGGACTCTAGCAATAGATTCAATAGAGAATTGGTTTAGACTATTACCTTTAGGGATAAAGCGTCTTATAAGACCATTATGACGCTCATTAGTTCCTCTTTCCCATGATGAATATGGATGTGCAAAGTATACTTTAGTATCACTAATTTGCTCTAAAAATGACATTTGAGCAAACTCAGAGCCATTATCACAAGTGAAGCTTTTAAATACTTTTGGAAAACAATCTCCTGCTTCATTAACGAGCTTTAAAATAGCATCTTGAACTGCTTGAGCAGTCTTGGCAGGGATTTTACGAATAATTTCTTTACGAGTCATACGTTCTGTCATAGTAAGTAAAAACTGATTCATTTTTAGTCTTTTTGCCTATCATAGTGTCAATTTCCCAGTGACCAAACTCACTACGATTATTAATACTTTCAGGGCGTTGATCTATACTTGTACCAAGCTTCTTTTTATTATTTTTAGTGTGCTTTCTTTTTGAAGAACGCTTAAGCTTCAAAGGTAAATCAATGTTTTTAATTGTCAATAATCCAGCGTTGACGTAGTTATAAAGCGTTTTAGTAGATACCATCTCTGGCTTTGGAAATTTATTATGAAGTTTTGCTGCACCACATATAGCATCAAGAGAATGTCCTTTTTCGTAGAACTGTTCTATAACATAATCAATGAACTCTTCACATTGCAAAAGTTTAAATTTAGGACCACAATTCTTGCGATTAGATTCATAAACTCTTTGACCAGTGTCAGGGTAATAGACCATAATCTTTTTATTAGCTTTAATTTGAGAAACTGTACCACGTTTTAGTTCGTTTCTAATGGTATTAGAAGCTCTACCTAAACGTTTTGCAATAGCATTTGGATTCATTCCTTCGGAATGTAATAATGCAATTTGACCACGTTCATAAGCATTTAGGTGTTTATTTTTTCGGGATTTTGGTGTATCATTTAAGTAAGTCATAGTGTGCACCCTCCTGTAACTGGTTATTTTGTGGTGATTTAATTATATTACAGTTTGGTGCCCTATGGCTATTTTTATTTTGTTCAATTTGATTTTACAATGAAGCCTTAAAAAGAAAATTATATTTAATAAGAAAAAATACAGAAGCCAAAAAACTTCTGTACTCCAATATAAACTATTCTGACTTTAGAGTAGATTATATTTATAATTAATCATAAAAACTGAATCATGACTTAAAAACTTTAGCAATATCACTAACAATCTTTGAATTTAATTTACCTGCTGACACCATGGTATTTAAGATTCCCATGGCTTTTGCATGACTCATTGTACTTCTATAAGGTCTATCTTCTCTAAGTGCCTGATAAATATCAAGGGCCATCATAATTTGTGAAGGAAAGTCTAAATCATCTTTATCAAAAGCATATGGATAACCAGATCCCTCAAGCTTTTCATGGTGATTAGCAGCCCATTCTGTAATCTCATCAAATCCATCTATTCTTTCAAGTACTTTCCTAGTATAAAAAGTATGAGCTTTCATTTTGCCAAACTCTTCTTTAGTTAATTTCCCAGGTTTATCTAGAATAGAATTGGAAATTGCTAACTTTCCTAAGTCATGAAGATTAGCAGCAATTATAAATTTATACTTCTTTTCTGGACTAAAGTTATAAAATTCAGCCATTATCTCCGCTTTTTTACTCAATCCTGCTGAATGTCGTTTAGTAAAATGAGATTTAGAATCTATTATATCAGAAAATAGAGTTGTAACTTCATTAAGCTGTTGATAAGAGTAATCAAGATTAAATTTTGGACTTTCAGCTTCTACTGCACTTAAAATAAACTCATCTTTTAAATTTAGCCAAAAGCTTTCCTGTTGACTAATTTCTATAAATTTCTTGACCATGTCTTCTGAAAACTTTTTACCCTGCTCTTTTTTTATCTCTAGTATTATTTCTTCTCTGCTCTTATCTGAACTATAGATTAATTCACAATAATCTGCTATTGAGATAATTTGAGAAAAAAGAGGAATCTCATCTTTTTCTTTTTGAAAGAAACCACTACCATCATGATTTTCATGGTGATATAAAATAATATTTTTATATTGATCAAAAAAGAAAGGGAAATTTCTTATACTTCTCTCTCCAATAATACAATGTTCTTTTGCCTGTTCTAACTCACCTTTACTAACTTTTTTCTTATTTTCAACTCCACCAATATCATGTAAGATAGCGAAAACAAGTAAGTTGAACTTTTCCTTTTCAGACAAATGAAAACTATCTCCTATTTTCAATGAGATATAACCCACTTTTTTACAATGATTCGTTATATTATCTAGAATGTCTATCTCAATAAAGTCTAAGACAAATGAGCATGAAATCAGAAATTTATTTAAGTCAAATTTCATAGTTTTTATCTCCTTTTGAATATATGAATTTAAATAAGTGCTATCAACGAATTTTTAATTACAACTATGATTTCTTCAATATTAATATATTTTATAATTCACAACTAGTTAATTAATTATCCACAATACTAAATAATTCCTTTAAAAATAGATATTAAATGCTAAATTTCCTGTGTGATTTATTCTATTAATTTGAAAATTTAATAATATTAAAAAGTAATTTTATTTTTTAATAATCTATACATAGTACTAAATAATTCATAAAGTAAAAGACAACCTCAACAGGTTGCCTTGTAAACTTTATTTAAATTTAAATGACTTTGCCATCTTATCTGCTATCTCAGAATTATTATCATATCCCTGAATAGTTCCTTGATAATAGACCCAACCAGCTTTGCCATCTTTATAAATAGCTATATTAGTAACCTTTCTACCATTAACTTCTGCTGTTATCTTATAAGCCGAATAATCATTCTCATTCATATCAAACTTACTATGTTCACTATTTGGATATTCTTGTTCTGCATATAATTGTATTGCTTGATAGAATTGTTCCTTATTTTGGGGCATATCGAAGCCAAGATCAATCAAATCATCTTTAGTATATCTGAAAGCCTGAAATGAAAACTCATTCTTTATCAATTCATCTTCCTGCAATTCTTCACCAGCAGCTGGAAATTCAAGATCTAATTTTTTAGGAAGTATTAAAGCACTTTCATCCAAATCTTTTTCAAGAGCTTCCGTATAAGCCTTTAATTTACCTAAGTCTAACCAAAGAGAATGAAGCATTTCACTAACAATAAGTTTAATTTCTTTATCAGTCAGATTATAATCTTCCCTTAGTCTATTAAGATCCTCTTCAGTAAATATATCCTCAAGATTAGAATTAGCAAACTTTCGATTCAAGTCATAAACCTCATGGTACAGCTCTCCAGCTGAATAGATTATCTCTTCAATTACACTTGTATTTTCATTAAATTTAATATTATATTCCTCTTCAAGTTTATCAAATTGATCCTTTATATCAGCAAATTGCTCACTACTTTCAATTGAATCACTAATTTCGCTAACAACATCTTCAAACTCATAAGGCATCCAACTTGGTGCATATGTAACAGCAAAACTAGAATGCTCATAAGAATTCCAAACTTGGCTATCATCTCCTGCATTATTATCTAAATCATCAGTACTGCTAGAGCAGCCTGCCAAACTAAGTGATAATACTAAAATAACTCCAATAATTAATAGTTTTCTCTTATTACTTATCATCTAACCCCTCCTATTTTTATACAAATATAATATTCCTCTCTAAATAATAATTATCCTTCTTTTTATACTATTTTTTATATTAACATAGAAATCAATCTAATTAATCTAAAAATATTATAAAATGCCAAAATAATTATTATTTTAAGAAATTGATTTACTCCAAACTTGCATATAATTATCACTTTAAAGGAAACGAGTTATTTGTATAGAATATAGAAATAGTTAGATAATTACTCATAACTATTTCAATTTGTAAATTAGTTAGTTATTCATATACTCGAGAAATATGAGAAATTATTTGGCATAAAAATATATAAGGAGTAGATAGATAATGCGATTAAAAGCAGTTTTACTTTTTTTGATAATCTCTTTTATAACCACAAGCACTTTTGCAAAAGAAACTGATCCAACAGAATATGGCCATTTTTATCTACAGACTGATATCATAACACAACACTGGGGAAGTAATGACTTTTATAATAATGATCCAAATTTAGTTAGTCTTGAATATCATTTATCTAATTCTAAATTTTATGGTTTTGCATCCTTTGAAAATTCATTTTATCAGCCTTCTTGGTATATTTATACTGGTAAGACATATCAGCTTTATAAAAAAGGAGATCTGAAGATACGCTGGAAGATTACTGCAGGTATTGCCCATGGTTATGATGATGAAGATGGAAAATATAATGGCTTTATAAATAAGTTAAAGACATTTCCTGCTATAATGCCAACTATTGGATTTGAATATAAGCATTTTGGTATAGATTTAATCCCCCTTTCCATAGAAGGATTTATGTTTACCTCAGGGATTCGTTTTTAATCAAAAAAGATAAATAGACTAAGATCTAATTTTATATTTTTAGATTTTAGTCTATTTTTATTTTGAATTTTTTATCTTTTAAGCTTATTTTTTAACAAGATATATTCATAAGTGACTAGATTATAAGTGACTTAAATGATAAAAGTAAACCCACCTCAAAATATTTTAATTAAATTCTAAGTGAAGTCCAACTCCTACCTCCTTAATTTCCACTATTTTAGCTAATTCAAATTTACTTTTAAGATCAGTACAATGACAAGGATATAATGCAGTTAAGTCTAACTTGGCTAGATAATCTTTAGTCTCTTCCATTTTCTTAGCCTCAGGGTCTAAAAGATGAAAGCCTCCGATAATTTCACTTACTTCATTGACTTTGGTAATTTCTTTAGCATACTCAATTATATTACAAATACCTGAATGAGAACATCCAGTAATAATTACCAAACCATCTGCTGAAATAAATGCTAAAGCTGAATCATCTAAAAGATAATCTTCAACTTCTAAGTTACTTGACTTTCTAACTCCAATAGGATCTTGAGCTTCAAATTTGAACTTACGTGGAATCTCACCTAAAAACACTAACTTCTCTGTTAACCAGATAGGATCTTTACTTAGCTTCAAAGTAAATATATCTTCAAGAAACTCCTGGGATAAATTCATTCCTATAGGAGTTCCAGCTATACTTTTTGCTTCAAATATAAGTGGATGGCCTATTAACTTAGGAATTTTGTTAATTTGACCTTCGATTTCAGCCTCCATATATCTCCGACTAAGAGGCTCTAAACCCCAGCTATGGTCAAGGTGACCATGAGATAGTACTATGTAATTAATATCTAATAAATCTAAGTTCATTTTACTTGCATTCTGAATAAAAGCGTCAGAATATCCTGTATCAAATAATAATTTAATTCCTTCGCTTTCAATAAAAAAAGAAATACCTGGTTCACCAATAAAATATCTATCCGTTAAAGTATTATTATCAATCAGAACAGTTAATTTCATCTTTTAAACCCCTTCCATATATTATTTATAATTTATTAAGCTTGAATTGTTATTCCAATCATCTTTAATAATTCATCAGACTCATTCCAAACAGAATGTACTTCACTTCCTGGTACTAAAACTGATTGATCCTCTTCTACCTTTAACTTTTCTTCTCCAATCTCTATAGTAGCACAACCTTTAACCACAATAAAAAAATGATCATGTTCATGGGTATGACTAGGCTTAGGCCCTCCACCATGAGGTTCAATATAGGCAACTGAAGAATCTGACATACTACCTTCAAGCTTTTCTGATAACTTCTTAGCTTTAAATTTAAAGTGTTTTGCTGGTACTATAAAATCATCCATTTCTATCACCCTTCTAATCTAATATAGAATTCAAATAGTCACCTTATTTAGAATCTTCTTTAGTACTCACAAATTCTAATATTTCAATTATTAACTTATAAGCATCTAAAATCAAAGCAGCTATAAATATCAATAATAAGATAATGAATAGTTCTCTTACTCCATCAAATTTGGGACTAATAAATTTAAATATATTATTAAGACAATAAAAAATACCAACTATAAATAATGATATATAGCCAATTTTTATCTTATTTTTGACCTTAACTATAATTTGTTCTTTTAAGCTTTGATTATCTTCCTCCATCTGATCATCTCCTCCTTATATCTAGTGTAAACTTATTATAAACTAAAATAATTTTCAATATCTACCTTCTATAAGTCAGCCTATCTTAGAGATTAACACACTAAAAACCGATTATCTCTTTTGCTTTCTTAATAAAAGCTAAATCCCTCTGATGTATAAATTGACCTAAATTATTCTCAGGGTTATCATTCTCAACAATCTCTAAAGCTTCATTAATAGGAAAGCATTTCAACTCAAAGCCCATAGATAACTACTGTTGAGTAAAGGAGCTTTCTCTAAGCTTCCCTCTGACTTTTGAATAAAAACAATAAGAAAGCTGAATCTGTCCAGTAGTATATTTATCAAATCCATCTCTATATTCTATAATAACACCTATATCAGCTATAATATCTATCTTTGCACCTACTTCTATACCATCATCAAGTATTTAAGATAAAATTATTTTCACTTAATCACTAAATAAGAACTTATGATAAACAGAGTCTATATTTATAGCATCTATGTCCATTTGCTTTAATTGATGTATATACTCTTTAGCTAATTTAAGATGATCAGCACCTGGGAAATTTCTATCAAAATATGTTTTCTTAACAGTAGTTAAACAGATCAAGTTCTTATCATGCATCTCCTTTATTCTTTCTTGAGTCCATATTTCAGGCATTGCTAAAGCAAATATTCTATCTGCTAAACCCTCTTTTTGCTCAAAATTTCTAATCTGATTATATGCAACCCCTACTTTGACTTTTGCTAGATAAAAATCTATTAAATCTTCTCTAGGCGGATATATCAAAACTTGATTAAGCATCTTATACTTTTTTAGTAACTGGTATATATTCTCTAAAAAATCTCTAGAATAACTTTTATCCTTGATCTCAATCAACAAGCCTACCTCATCCTTACAAAGTTTCAAACAGCCTTCTAATGTTAAAATATCTCTACCAGTGATAGCTTTGATTTCTTTTACAGAGAGATCGCTAACTTTTTTATTTATAGCAAAAACTCTATTTAGACTATCATCATGATTCAAAATTATTCTTTGATCTTTTGTTTCTCTAATATCTATTTCTACCATATCATATCCCAGTTCAATTGCTTTTGATATCGCAAAATAAGAATTTTCAACATATTTAGCATTAACATATCCTCGATGAGCTATTTTAATCATCAGAACCCCTCACAATCAATTAGATTTGACTTGCTAATACCTTTAGAGGATTGAATTCTATTAATCATAAAATTTATTTTTTAACACAACTTTTCATAAATAAGTAATTTTCTTCCTATTATATCACCAGAACTACTATCTGTAAAATTATTAACAATTTTTAATTGAAAATTTATTTTCAGATGAACAATATTTTGCACAAGATGAAGAAGTAGATCATTTGAACACTATCACAAATATTATATTTAAAATGGCAAATTTATTTTCAATTGCTAAGAAAGCATTTGGTTATTAAATTTATAGAATTAATAATTAAATAATATATAAATTTTCCTCTTATTTAAACACCATAAATACATATTTTCAACAATAAATCAAATAATATATATATCGCTAATTGAAACAATATAAACTATCTTTATTTAATCTTATTAAATGAAAAAATAACATTTATAAGAAGGAGATATTATAAAAAATGAAAAAAATCAAATTGATAATTAGCTTAATAATGGTTTTAATAATGACATTCATAATTGTAGCATGTACTTCAGAAAAGAAAGTAGTTTTAGGAGAAGATTTCTTAAAAAAGGCACATACATCTGTTAAAGAAGCATATGGGGAAAATTATCTCCCACGAATGCCTATTAATGAAGATGTTTTAGCAAAGGTTTATGGTATTCCAATGAATTTAGTAAAAGAAGATATTGCCGAAGGGCCTATGATGAGTGCACATGTTGACACCTTTATTGGGTTAAAAGTAAAGGAAGATAAAGATGCTGTAAATCAAGTAGCCAACGCTTTAAGATCATACCATTCAGAATTAGTCAACAACAGCTTGCAATATCCTGCTAATATGGCCAAGGTGAAAGCAGCAAAGGTTTTAGTCATTGAAAATTATGTATTCTTTTTAATGCTTGGTAAAATTAACGACAAGGAAGGACTAACTGAAGAAGAAAGACTTGAATTTGCTCAAGAACAGGTTCAAATTGGTGTGAAAGCCATAGAGGACTTAGTGAAATAAAATGGTATTTAGTAGCTTGTTATTTTTATTTCGATTTTTACCCTTTGCACTAGCTATCTATTATATAACACCCTATTTTATGAAAAATGGGGTGTTACTTATCATCAGTTTGATTTTTTATGCCTGGGGTGAACCAAGATATATCTTAATTATGCTTATTTCTATCCTAGTGGACTACACGGCTTCTAATGCTATTGATTATTTTCAAAAACTCTGGGTGAAACGCTTATTTTTAGGCTTCTCTCTTTTCACTAATATAGGTCTTCTGATGACTTTTAAATATATTGATTTTTTCATTGCTAATTTAAATAGTGTACTAAATACAGAATTTACCCCTCTAAGACTAACACTTCCTTTGGGCATTAGTTTTTATACTTTCCAGACAATGTCATATACCTTAGATGTGTATAAAGGAAAAGTAAAAGCTGAAAAGAATATTATTAATTTTGGAGCATATGTATGTTTGTTTCCACAGCTTATAGCAGGACCAATTGTAAAATATGTAGATATACAGAAAGAACTGAAAGATCGCAAGATAAAATTAGAGCAAATTAGCGAAGGAATTCGCTATTTTATCATGGGACTTGCCAGTAAAGTAATTATTGCTAATGCTATCGGTATGCTTTGGAAAGATATAGAAGCAATAGGAGTTACTCATGTATCTATGGCTATGGCTTGGCTGGGGATTATCGGGTATACCTTTCAAATTTACTTTGATTTCAGTGGTTATTCCCTTATGGCCATAGGTCTTGGCAAGATGCTTGGTTTTCAATTTCCTAAAAACTTCGACTTCCCTTATTTGTCTACAAGTATTACCGAGTTTTGGCGAAGATGGCATATAACCCTTGGTGATTGGTTTAGAGAATATCTGTATATTCCCCTTGGTGGGAATCGCAAAGGGGTTAAAAGACAACGATTAAATTTGTTCATTGTTTGGTCTTTAACTGGATTTTGGCATGGTGCCAGTTGGAATTTTATTTTATGGGGGCTTTATTTTGCCTTCTTTCTAATAATAGAAAAAGAATTTTTATTAGAATGGCTTTACAATCATAAAATTTTCTCCCATATATATGCTATGATAGTTATAATCTTTGGCTGGGTAATTTTCGCTACACCAAACATTACTCAGCTATGGCTATACATACATAAGATGTTCTCCTTTGACAGAGGTCAAGATTATTTATACGCCCTTAGTAATTATGGGATAACCTTTCTATTAGCTATCTTATTTTCAACTTATTGGATCAAAAAAGTATATGAACGATATGCACAACGATTCATCTTAGTTGGAATTGCCTTAATGATAATATTTTTAATTTCAGTAAGTTATTTGGTAGATTCGACCTTTAATCCATTCTTATATTTTAGGTTTTAGAGATTATTGGAATTATAATCTTCCAACTTAAGAATTAAATTTAAATATGCCTTCATAGATAGATATTGCGACAATTCAGTAACTAGTGACAAGTGACGAGTAACCAGTAAACAACTTAACTTGTCACCTGTTACTAGTCACTCGTTACTGTCACTTTAATACTGCTTTAGGAGGTGAGTGGAATTTGAAACACTTTACTATTTTGATATTTGCCATGGTTGTAGGAATTATAACTATAGTTAATTTATTGCTTCCCCCCCGGTCATTTTCAGAATTTGAAAATCGTTATTTGTCTCAAAAACCTGACTTTCACTGGAATGATTTGATTAGTGGAAGATATACAGAAAAATACGAAAGTTATGTAGCAGATCAATTTATCTTTAGAAATCAATGGATGGGGTTAAAAGCTTTTTTTGAAGAAGCACTACTTAAAAAAGAAAATAATAATATTATTTTTGGAAAAAAGGGATATTTATTTAATAAATATTTGACATTAGCAGATAATTTTTTTACTAATGTTGAAACATTAAATAGCTTTCTTCAAATTTATAAAGATCAGAACATTTATGTTGCAATTGCCCCAAACAGCTATACTATTTTAGAAGATCTAGTACCTATAGGTCTATATAATGTCAATCAGGCTAAATGGCTTCAATGGCTAAAAGAGGAGCT
Source organism: Orenia marismortui DSM 5156 (assembly GCF_000379025.1). Lineage (NCBI taxonomy): Bacteria > Bacillati > Bacillota > Clostridia > Halanaerobiales > Halobacteroidaceae > Orenia > Orenia marismortui. Next base: position 28,940 of record NZ_KB900618.1, on the reverse strand, counting down.
AAATTTGTCCGACAGAAGATTCATAGATCTATACCAAGCACTTAAAAAACATACTAACAAATATATTTATTACCGCTTGGATCACCACTGGACAAGCACAGGAGCATACTACGCTTATGAAGCTTACTCCAAAGAAGTAGGATTTTTAGCGGTGCCATTGGAAAAATTCACTCCTAAAGTCATTGAAGACTTTTATGGTACTTTCTACTCTGCTGCAAAAAAGAAGAAGGGAAAGGCCGATTTCATTTGGTATGATCCACACTTAGATGCTAACTTTTATGTAGATGGTGTATTAAAATCATCTATCTATGATTTAAGCTTTGCAGATGGACGTGATAAGTATGCTATGTTTCTTCATAACAATCCTAGTAGAGCTTCCATTAAGAGTCATTTAAATTCTAAAACAGATAGAAAAAAACTTTTAGTCTTCAAAGATTCTTATGCAAATAGCATGATTCCTTTCTTGACAAATCACTATGCACAGATAGAAATAATAGATCTTCGCTATTATAATGGGAGTATAGCAGCTTTAATGAATGAAAGTTGGGACCATATCCTCTTCTTATTTAATTTTATTTCATTTTCTAAAGATCCATATTTAGTTAAATTAAAATATTAGCACTTCCATAAATCATTACTTTTATCTTTATTCCAAAACTAAAAAATTTTAAATTTGAGTAAATTAATCAACCTTTCTAAACCTTATTATCTTTTAAATTTCCCCTTCCTTAGAAAGGAATCTACTAACTCTGCTGTTTTAAATTTATAGTGGATTTCTTTATGACCATAAGGGATAACAATAAAATCTTTCAATCCATTATACTTTACAGAATCAACTTGAACTCTACCATCATTTTCATTTTTCAGTAACTTTCCTAAAAATAAATTATTCTTATTACCAGCAATAGCTCCTACTTCAATAGTAGCTATATCTTCTAAAAACAGTTTTTGAACATTACTAGATCTTAATGAGTCCAAGGTTTTAAAAATATTGATGAATATATTAGCAAATTTAGCAGCTATATTAGCTAATTGACTTCCTTGATTTGGAGTAGCTATTAAAACACATCTATGAACTCTACCCTGATACTCTGTATTAGATAAAAAGCATCTTATGATTAATCCACCTGTACTATGACCAACAAAACTAATTTTTTCATTCTGATCTAAATTAGATATGATTTTTTCTATTTTCTGTTTGAAGATAGAATTACAAGCCTCAATCTTTTTAAAGGTTAAAGGTAGATCAACCAATATCACATCATAATCTAAATCTTCCAAATTTTCTTTTAAAACTAACATATCATTCTGGTTTTTCTTATATCCATGTACTAAGATTACTTTGCTGTTCATTATCAACCTCCTAGAAATAATTAAACTTAACTTCATCAAATTTTATACCATATCCAGGGGGGTATCTTTCACATCTATATCTCAATTTCATAAGTCTAATAGATTCAAATAAAACTTCCATTGCTTAATAATATCAGGATATACTTCAGTATAAAAATTTTCTTGTGCCATGCTTAGTCACTTCCTTCTTATCTAAAATTTATGCCTTAACATAAGTGTATTTCATCTCTTTGTTAAGGCATAATTTAAACTCTTCTTTTTTATTTTGATAATAAATAAAAGTCATACGCTAGTTAGTTTTAATAGTTTTTCTGCTGCTAAAAATAATCTAATAAGAAACTATACTTTAAATACCTAAGCTATTTGAGCTTTCATCTGAGAATAAAAATTTATTATCATATATTCTAGTTAATCTTTTGCTTAGATGTGGATGGGTTGATAAAATTTCTGATAAGCAAAGCCAAAATCCTCTTTCTTCCTCAGCTTGATTGATTACTTCTTCTATATTAACTCTCTTGTACATCTTCTTTCCTGCTGCTAAAACTAGGAGTCCAGAAATTGCTCCTTCTGGTCTTAATTGAAAAGCTATTTGATCACAAGTATACTCACAAGCTCTAAAATAAGCCTTAGCTAAAAAAGGTATAATCATCGCTGGATATAATAAATATCTCCAGCGCAAATGCTTTCTTTTTAGATGGGCTAATTCATGGCCTACAACAAAAGCAACTGCTTCTTCACCTTCCTCATAGGCTAACTCTAATACATCAGAATAGATAATAACAAAGTTTCTACCAAAAAATCTTGTTGCAAATGCATTTAGTAATCCTCCAGATTGTAAAATATAGATTGAAGGTACTCTTTTTAATTCTAATTTCTCAGATAATTCTTGGGCAGTTTGATAAATTTCTGGAAACTGTTTATTTGATACCTTTATCCCATTTCCTTTAATATAACCAATGTATACTCCATGAGAAATAAGAGCTGCTATAGCAAAAATTAAGATATAGAAGCCACCAATAATTGAAAAAATCAGTCCTAAATAGATAAACAAGCTAAAAATTAACATCAAAACAAAATATAATTTCTCCTTTGAATTAATCTCAAGTTTCATAATTAAATCCCCCCTTATTTATTTACACAGCTATAATAGTTTAATTATTAAATAATTTTTCTATCGAATCATCAAATTTAAAACTATTTAATAGCCATTTATCTTCAGCTTTATAAAAGATAAAGATCCACCTTATTATATGGTTCTCATATTTTACTACATAAGTATATTTGCATAATATCTCAGCGACTATTTCTTTTTCTATAAATTTATAGCCTAGAACATCACCAAATCTACCCTTAACTAAATCTAATTGCTTGATAGTTTGCAGTTCAACATTTTGAATCTCTGTAGCTGAAAAAATCCACTGTCCTTCTAATAGGTCAAAGGCTTTTTGAACCTCATCTTTAGCTAAATATTCCATAATAGAATCACAATAACTTCTCACCCCTTGCTCTTTATCAAATCCGATATTCTTTGCAAAAGTAACAGTTGTACAGCTTAATATTATAAGTAATACAATCAAAGTAACTTTAAATTTCATTTGAATCCCCTCCACTTTATCTAATATATAAGTTTATAAAAAATTTAAAATCTCATTTTTAACCATGAGCTCTGAAGACAAAGTCTAAATAAGTACTATTGAACTAAATTTACAGCTATCTAACCTTATAACTATCCTCCTATTATTAGCTTAAAAATACTTTATTCAATTTTAAAATCATTACTCAAAATATTTATCGCCTCATTAAAATCTTCTTGCTTTACTAAAATATAATCAGTATCATAACTTGATATAGCAAAAATACTAATTTCATTTTTAGCAAGAGGTTCAGCAATAGAAGACAAAATTCCTGTCAAACTAAAATCTAATTGTCCTTTAACTTTTAAGGTTTTCCAGCCCAGTTCCGCTTTTATCCCATCTGGAACAAAGCTCTCAGGACAAACTATTGAAAGCTCCTCAGCTGTAAGAGTTATTGAAATAAAACTAGAATTTTGCTGTGACCAAGCAGGAATCTCTTCTGTAGCTGCTAACTGGCAAATAGCGAAAACTTCCTCTAAAGCAACTAATGTTAATTCTGTATTATTCATCTCTATTCATCCCCATTCTCTTTGATCTCCTTACTCTAATAAATAAGAAATATTTCTATAATTCAAGAACCATCTCATCTGACACTTTAAATCCCAACTTTTTATAGATACCTTCCCCAGCTTTAGAGGCTAAAAGCCTGATCACCTCTACATTTTTTTCTTTCAACCATTGAATCACCTGATTGGTTAATCTTGTTGCATATCCATTTCCACGATATTTAACAACTGTATAAACATCTCCTATAAAACCGTAATAAGGTGGATTAAAAAAAGAAAAAGGGATATCTTCTTTAATAAAACCTCCTGCGCAAGCAACTATTTCTCCTTGATCTTGAAAACAAAAATGTCTCATTTTATCTTGCTTATATAACTCTTGATAAGACTCCAAAATATCATCATAAGCATTACTAGGTAAATGATCATCTACTCCTGCCTCTTTAAACATCTTTAATTTCATCTTAACAATTACTTTTAACTCATCCTCTTTTGCCATTCTAATCACAATCTACCCTCCGATTCCATATTGAATCTTAAGTTTTATCAATAAATTAAATTAATTTACTCATATAATATTCATCTATATATTTACCATTAATAAATAAAGCATCTTTTCTTAAACCTTCTATTTCAAAGCCCATTTTTTTATAAAGATTGATAGCTCTATTATTATGGGACATTACAGTTAACTCAAACCTATGGAATTCCTCCTCTTGACCCCATTGTTCTAAGTGATGAAAAAGCCTGCTTCCAATTCCTTGACCTGTATAACCTTCTAAGACAGCTACTACTATGTAAATAGTATTGAAATTTCTCTTAAACTCTCCTCCATATGCACCTAAATAAGCAATTAAACTCCCCTCATCTTCTACAAGAAAAATATTTTTATTTCTTGCAGCCTGAGTATTAATAATCTTTCTCTTTTGCTCTGCTACTGTCAGCTTCCTTTCTCCAGGTTCTAAAAGTAGAAATTCTGTTTCTCTATCTAATTTTTTGCATAATTCAAGGAAATCTTCTGCATCCTTCTTTTGAATCTCTCTTATAATCATTTCTTCTCCTCTCTTAAATTTAAATAAACTTAACTCTTATACTGTATTGTAGCAGATAAGTATATGATCTTCTATAACTACTATCAATGTAAAAAAATGAGATTAAAGACCCTTATTTTTGATCTATTATTCTTATTTATTGGAGCCATTATAATTGAATCTATACCTTCCTTATCTTACTGGATCACTAAAGGAACACGGCAAATTAACACAACATTTGCCACAGACATCAGTTAAGCCAAGATCAGCATGTAATTTATCATTAGCTAACAATATTTCATAACATTTATGCCTATCAAAAGAATCAACTTTTAAGGCATCATTGACACATCTTTGTACACATTTTTTACAGACTCCACTACTGTAATAAAGACAATATTCTTTATCATCTCTTTTACTAGGCTCTATTTTTAAGTTGCTTACTATACTTCCAACTCTACCACAACACCCTTTAGTTGTAATTAACATATTATTTAAGCCAAATTTACCCACCCCCGCAAGATAAGCTACATGTCGATGTGACCAATCACTGATTAAACTCTCTTGATCAAAATTATGAGTAGCAGGTATAATAGTAGACTTATAATTAAGACTATCAAGCTTCTGCTTAATACACTTATTCAGATTAGATATTAAATCATTACTTTCTATATAAGCTTTAGCCCAAGCTTTAGAACTATATCTTCCTTCTATATTTGAATTTACAACTGCTTGATCAAAAGGAATAAAATAAGCAATAACACTTTGGGCATCTGTTAAAAAATCTTGAGGCAGAGCATGAGTTGGGCCAATAATCTCCTTTAACTTAATAAATCCTTGATCATTGGCATCAGCAAACTTGATTATAGGTTCTCTCCATTCAGTTTCCACCTCTTTATGTGCTGGATAGTCTTTTACATATTCCTTAATTAATTTTTTAAGCTTTTGCTTCAATTTAAAACCCTCCAAAATTTATATACTATTTTATTTACTAGTAATGAAGATATGGTCTAAATAATTTATATTAATATAGATGTTCAACCTTAGAATGAAATCTAAATATATCGTTATAGATAGATAAAGCGACAGTTTCGGAGTTAGGCGTTAGGATCTAGGACATAGAAAGATCTTACTAACCTCCTATGACCTATCACCTAGCACCTAAAAGTGTCTCTTTATATCCATTAAGTGTCACTTTAAACTTGGACATCTATAATACTAAGTTAATCTAAAGATAAATTTTTACTTCTTTTCTTTCTGCACCCTTTTTTCTTAAAATAAATTTAACTAATAATTCTTTTTTAAACTTAATATTTCTAGCTTCTTGAGGACATTTCTTTGCACAAGCAAAACAACGCAAACATATTTCATTGTTTATTTTCAGCTCTTCTTGATCAATAGCCCCTACTGGACATACCTTAATACATATACCACAGTTATTACATTTTTCCTTAGCAACTTTAGGTCTTTTAGCAAAGATTTTAGCACTATTTTTGGGTAAAAATTTAGCCATTAATGGCAATTCACCTTGAATATTTAACTTAGAAATTTCTTCAATATTATCAATCTTTAGCAACTTCTCAGTTATTCTTATAGCAAATTGTTCTGCTTGCTTTAAGTCATCTTCATCAGGTCGTCCTGTTGCAATTTTTAATTGGGAATTAGAAAATGAATGTTCTCCAATAAACGATCCTGCCGCAACTACATTGAAGCCATTTTTTTCGACTAAATTTTTTAGTTCTTGAAGTGCTATACCCTCACCAATATTTCCATAAACAGCTATTAAAATTACTCCTTGCCCTTCTCCTCTAAGATTATTTAATGGCTCTTTAACTAAATCTGGAATTCTTTCTTCATAAACTGGAACCCCAATAATTAAAAGTTGATTATTTGAATTAAGATTCAAGCTGAAATTTTTACGAGTATCTACTTTAGTCAAATCTATTCTCTCTGTATCTTCAATTCTTAGTCCCTTGGCTATAGCTTCAACTATCTCTTGGGTTGTATTAGTTGGAGAAAAGTATACTTTACTTAACTTATCTATCTGCATTTAATCCCTCCCTCTATAAAGCAACTACTTATATAATTTCTAAAAGAAAAATATAAGCTAAGATATTTTATCATTCTGTAGTAATAAGAAATAAGCAGCTCTTTATAATCAGCCTATCTTCTCTCTTTACTCTAAAATTAATCTGTTACTAGAACTCTTTTCAATTCTTCTCTTACTTCTTGACTCATAGCTTTTTTCTTTAAATATTTTTTAATAACTTGTTCAGTATAATCATCCTTCTCCCTAATTAAAATTTCGCTAGGCATTAACTCACAAGAAAACTCATGCCAAATACCGGTTTCAATTAATTTATCTAAGAATTTAGGCACAATTCTTGTATCGCCCAAATCTAAAATATTATAATATGTAGTATAATAGCCAACCCCACTATCTTTCATCAAAGGTAATGCGACCAAATTATCATCTAATAACATTCTTATTGTATATACATAGATATCTTCTAGGTCAGATTCAGAAGCTAATAATCCTTTATCACTTTTATCATAGACTACTTTTAAAACTGGTGAAATTAAATTAGGATTTTTCTTAATAGCCCGCAGAAGATTATGAAGCCTCAAATCATTTCCTGCACCATCTAAGGAAGGATAATCACTTGCAAAGACTTCTCTGATTATTTGTGGCCCAATACCTTCTTTGAACTTATTGTCTAAAGCATTTAGATATAACTTAGTACTCTGATTTGATCTAAAAGTTTCTCCAAAATTAGCTCTATTAAACAGCTTAATAATTTCTTCCCTTCTCTCTATATTTACTTTTTCACTTTCTATATTAGTTAAAAATTCGATTCCTGAAAGAGCAGTATCATCAAACTTAGCTTTGTAAATATCTTTGATTATTAATTTAATTGACCTTACATTCTCCGCTTTAAAATTTATAATCTGTTCTTTATTTATATCATCTAATAGGATAGTTTTTCGCTGCGATCTATTTATAATCAATTCTAGAGCCTTTATTCTATTATTTGACTCAAATAATTCATTAGACTTGGCATAACCATTTAAAATCTTCATTCCTTCAATATCAATTGCTCTTAAAAAGTAGAAAGTAAGATATTCACCAATCCCATCACCTTCTACCCCTTCAATCCAAGCTGTCTTTGGATCTTCATCAATTAAGTTTATTGGGTGATAAGCCAACTTAGCTTGCTGCTTACTAATCAAATAAGAAGAAGATTCAATATCTTTGACTAGGGTCATTGTTGGATATAAGGCTTTAGCAAAAGCTAGACCATTTATTATAATAATCAATATGCTAAGAATCAAAAAGACTTTTTTCATAATTTTCCTCCAAAAATTGAGATTTTTAAATAATACCATAGTCGAGATTTATAATAATTACTAAAGTTTCAAATTCTACAATTAGTTTAATTATTACTACTTAAGCTTAGATATTACTTTTATTCCAAGGCTAAATTAACAGCTTTTTTGGCATGCAGCATTGTAGTATTGAATATAGGTAGTTCACTATCTTCATCTTCAATTAATAAGGGAATCTCTGTACAACCTAAAATTACTCCTTCTGCACCATTAGCCTTGAGATTTTTGATTATCTTTTTAAATTTAACTTTAGACTCCTCCTTTATAATTCCAGATATTAATTCTTTAAAAATTACATTGTGAACAATGTCCCTCTCTCTAGTATCGGGTATAATTACATCGATTCCATGTTTCTCCTTTAACCTTCCTGTATAAAAATCTTGCTCCATAGTAAACTTAGTACCCAAAAGACCAACTTTAGTTATCTGCTTAGCTTTGATATCTTCAGCAGTAGCATCTGCTATATGTAGTAACGGAACTTTGATATTCTTTTGAACATCTTCAGCTATTTTATGCATTGTATTTGTACAGATTAATATTAATTCAGCCCCTGACCTTACTAATTTTTTTGCAATATTAATCATTTTGCTAGCTATTACTTCCCATTCTCCATTATGCTGTAATTTTTCAAATTCAGCAAAATCAACTGAATACATAATACTTTTAGATGAATGAGGTGATCCCAACCGATCTTTAATCAACTCATTAGTAATACGATAATACTCAAGTGAAGATTCCCAACTCATACCACCAATTAATCCTATTCTTTTCATTAATACCCCTCCATTTTTACTAGATTTACGAATTATTTTCATTATAATAAAATCTTATACTTAAATTACTACACAGTCCAATACCTCGCAAATAAATTCTTACAACTATTTACTAGGCTCTGTCCATATTGAATAGTAGGTGTCTAATAGGCGGTTTTTAACATTGTTAACTTTAATATCCGCTTATCTAATTATCCCCATTATATCTCTATTTATATGATCTCCCATCTTTTCTCAACACCAAGAATATATAGTATTGAGTATTTTATTTAATACCTCTGCTGGAAGATTACTTTTAATAGCACTTTCTTTAGCCATCTTCAATAAAGTTGGACCAAAACATACAACCACAACCTATGAAATGGACGAATAAAATTTAAAATTAACTCCTCGACTGACAGCAACTTCTAAAACTTTTCATGTGACTTTTGAAAGTAATTCTTTTCTCTAATTCTTCAAGAAAAACCTTTTATCATCTTTTTCTTTTAGCTTTTTTGTCCACTTCTACAAAGTTTGAATCATATCTTCTTTTGACATTTCAAATACTTCCCTTATAAATAAAAAATTCTTACTTATTTCAAGTTATCTTTTATTACTGATCAAATATGATAAAATATTACTAAAGATTAATATAAAAAAACTAGATCTTTATCTTTCATAAAACAAATCAAAAAACATCTTTTGTCTTACAAATTAATTTTAATATTTTCTTTTCGACTTAAATTGCAATAATAAATTGAACATTTTCAAACTGTAATAATTTGGTTATTTAGTCATAAAGAATTTGTTTTAATTTATCTTCAAATATTTCATCAGGGGTTAGGTAATCTAAGATTTTTCTTGGTAAAGTATTGCACCAGTTTTGGACTCTAGCAATAGATTCAATAGAGAATTGGTTTAGACTATTACCTTTAGGGATAAAGCGTCTTATAAGACCATTATGACGCTCATTAGTTCCTCTTTCCCATGATGAATATGGATGTGCAAAGTATACTTTAGTATCACTAATTTGCTCTAAAAATGACATTTGAGCAAACTCAGAGCCATTATCACAAGTGAAGCTTTTAAATACTTTTGGAAAACAATCTCCTGCTTCATTAACGAGCTTTAAAATAGCATCTTGAACTGCTTGAGCAGTCTTGGCAGGGATTTTACGAATAATTTCTTTACGAGTCATACGTTCTGTCATAGTAAGTAAAACTGATTCATTTTTAGTCTTTTTGCCTATCATAGTGTCAATTTCCCAGTGACCAAACTCACTACGATTATTAATACTTTCAGGGCGTTGATCTATACTTGTACCAAGCTTCTTTTTATTATTTTTAGTGTGCTTTCTTTTTGAAGAACGCTTAAGCTTCAAAGGTAAATCAATGTTTTTAATTGTCAATAATCCAGCGTTGACGTAGTTATAAAGCGTTTTAGTAGATACCATCTCTGGCTTTGGAAATTTATTATGAAGTTTTGCTGCACCACATATAGCATCAAGAGAATGTCCTTTTTCGTAGAACTGTTCTATAACATAATCAATGAACTCTTCACATTGCAAAAGTTTAAATTTAGGACCACAATTCTTGCGATTAGATTCATAAACTCTTTGACCAGTGTCAGGGTAATAGACCATAATCTTTTTATTAGCTTTAATTTGAGAAACTGTACCACGTTTTAGTTCGTTTCTAATGGTATTAGAAGCTCTACCTAAACGTTTTGCAATAGCATTTGGATTCATTCCTTCGGAATGTAATAATGCAATTTGACCACGTTCATAAGCATTTAGGTGTTTATTTTTTCGGGATTTTGGTGTATCATTTAAGTAAGTCATAGTGTGCACCCTCCTGTAACTGGTTATTTTGTGGTGATTTAATTATATTACAGTTTGGTGCCCTATGGCTATTTTTATTTTGTTCAATTTGATTTTACAATGAAGCATTTTCTTTTCGACTTTATCTTCAACAAATACAAAAACTAATATAAATATAATCATTATAAATCTGCCTGGTAAATTATATTTATCTGCAAGATAAGCAGAAAATATACCAATAATACCTGCTATTAAATAGACTAAGGGAGTTATTATCTTTTTATCAAAACTCTCAACATCAAATTTATCATGATAATTTTTAAAATGATTTTTGTAATTTTTTATAAGCTTACGATACTTTTTATTGAATTTTTTATATGCTACAAAATTTTTCCTTTTCTTACTCTTAAATGTTTCTATTTCTTCTAGAGAAAAAGTTAACTTTCTCTTTAACTGATTACAAAATTCACTTTCTCTAGCTGAACCTTCAATATTAAAGGCCATTGTTGTTAATTTTAATAGATATTTATTATCATGTTTATTATAATCTAATATGTACAATATATTTATAAACTTACTTCGTTTTTTTCTAGATTCTTCTTCCTCAATTATGTCTCTTCCCTTAACTAGGAGAGTCAAATCATAGTATAAATTATAATCTTCATTTCTTTCTTCTTTATATCTATTTCTTTCTTCTTCTAACAAAATTGCTAATTGTTTTACAAGATTTAAATAATCATTAGCTAAAATCTCTAAATCCTCTGTTTCAAAAAGATTAAAAATAAATTTATTCATTTCTTGATTTAGTTCTCTATAGCTTCCTCCTTCTACTTCAATATTTTCAATTATCCATAGGAAAGCTAGACTTAAATAATCTATATCATATCTTTTGCTTATCTTCTTTAACCGTCTACTATTTCTTATTATTTCTAGTTCATATATTACTCTCAACCAATAATAATCTCTACAATTATATCCTTTACTCAAAATTTCTTCTAAATTATTATGTCTTGTACAAAAATGTTCTAAGAAATTTACTATAATCTCATTATACTCCTGCTGATATCCAATATACTGTTTAGGGTACTTTATAATAGCTTTTAATTTTTTGCTTAAGCTTAGAATCTTATTTTTCACTCCTAAACATTCGCTACAAGTAGAATCATTTTTATCAACTAAACTACTAATAACTAATAGAGCATCTATAAAATTATTATTTCTGAGTCTATCTGTCTCAATTATACTCTCTTCCTTATAAACTTCTTCTAGAATAGTACTTATGACATCATAACTACTTTCTCCTAGCATATCATCACCTCAATAAATTAATCTTGATTATGATTGCCTATCTATATTTATCAAACTACAATCTTAGCTATTATTCCATTTGCAGGTTAACTAATAAATTTAATAAGTCATTTAATCCATAAGTCATCTGCATAAAATGTAATCACTTATAATAATCACCATTTAAATAATTAACTACTAACTAGAATACACCTTCAAGAAGCAGTGAATTTTATAGTTTTTAAATCAAAGATATAAAAATCAAATGAAAAATCTAATTTTTTGACTTTTCTTTTTATTTCTAATTCACACTCTTTATATAAATTTATTTTTATTTAATGAATATTTTCTAGTAATTTTAAATAATATTTATTAATTATCAGAAGAAAGGAGGTAAACCATGAAGAAAAGAATATTAATTTATTCAACCTTTCTTATAATTTTATTCTCTACCACTACTTTAGCAGCGGAATATCAAATTGTAGGGGGCTATTATTACCTTGACTTAGATCCAGAAATTAATGATTATATTCAAGAATATAATCATTCTATAGATAATATAATTGAATTCGATGAGTCATTAGGTTATACCTTTAATAAAAAAGTAATAGACCCCTTAGATCAGATCGAAGATGCTAATGGATACTATATTGGTATTTCTACTACAAGAAATAATCTATTAATAACAGCCCAATATGAAGAATTTTCTAATGAAGATAATGCTTCAGTATACACTGAATGGACAGATCCAAATAATAATAATGGGACTACTGTGGTAAAACTCAATAACGAAATCAAAGTACAAGGTATCTATGGAGAAGTTGGCAAAAAATTAAATGATTATTTACAATTAACAGGAGGAATAGGTTATTATACTGGAGAGATAAATAATGAATATTATATTAATATTAGTAATTCTACAAATAGAGATGTAAATAACGATAGTGATTTAGAAGGAGAATTAGGCTTTAAAATAGGTTCTAACTTCCACTATTCTTTAACAGATAATCTAAATTTCTTATGTAATATTAGTTATCGCTATTTAAAAATGGATCTAGACGAAAATATAACTGAAAATAATATTGAAATTTCAGAACTTGATTTAAGTGGCTTCGAAACTAAAGTAGGTTTTACTTATAATTTTTAAACTAAGCATATAACTTCTAAACTTTAGTCCCTAAGCAGGGACTTTTTTTACTTCAAGATAAGATGTATATCGAAGCTTTAATAAATTTAAAAGATTTTCTACAAATCACGTCCCAATGCTCTTGCTTTGTTTAATTTTCTTCTAGAAATATTAAGCTTATTCTTAGTTCCTACTTTTACAACCTTCCCTATAATTTTATAAATTCTTTCAAATGAGAAATGTTCTAAAATCTCTCATCCCACAATAAAATCATCAATATAGTCTTGTATGAATTCCATCATCTTTTCTTCCGCCTTCTTTGCTGTTTTAAAACAATATTTGCTTGAATAAGGATCACTAAATCCATGTTCTGCTTTAAATTTATAAATTTTAATATTTGTGTTTTCTTTTATCTTCTCGATTAAATTTAATACATTGAATTCCTTCTCTTCCTCTGGGAAAAATAATATAGTTGGAGATTTAGGCAGTATTTCTGTATAATCTCTAATTTTTGAACCATAATAGCCAATTATGATATCACAAAGATTTTTATCATTACTACATAGCCAAGCTATTGTTGCTCCTATACTAAAACCAACTACTATAATAATCTCATACTTATCTCTAATCTTATACAATAACGCTTTTACTCTTCTTGTTGCTAATGAAAAACCGATATTTTCTTTGAAATTTTGATAAGCATCCTTTTCATCACAATAACTATAACAATCTTCTCTTTGCAATAAATTTGGGCAGATAACATCAAATCTACAATCTGATAATTTTTCACATATAGTTTGCATATGTTGGTTGATTCCATAAATCTCATGAATAACAAGAACACAAATATCTGACTGATTATGGTAAGTTAACATAAAATCTATCCCTGATTTTAATAATAAATAATTATTATACTTTTAAAATATCCACTTAAGGCTACTTAACCTTCAATATTATCTAATTTCTTTAACTGTCCTTACAAAGGTCTATAACTCATCAAAGTTAATAACCTGAATTTATTATCTACTTACTTAAAGTTTAAATAAAAGAACCTTATTTCCTATCCATATGAATATCAAAATTTTCAAGTTTATACCAAGTAAAAGCCTTGCCATCAATTATCCATGTTACATCAATGCGATGTGGAATTTTTAATCCATCTACGATAATCTGCCCTTTGATCTCACCAATACAGGGAATTCTCTCAGCTTCTTTATCACTTTCTTTATAGCGAAGACTTTCTATTCTGCTAAGCTCTCCATCTTCTTTAAAGTAAAAAATTGCTTCAACAGATATCCCACGATAAGACAAAATTGCTTTAGCACTTTGTTTATTAAGTGCCTCCCAAGTTATATAATTTTCAATAGCTGCAGTTGGATACCAAGGCAGTTCTAGTAAAAAACGATGAAGCGATGATTCATTCACTTTTTTGTTACTACCTACGTTAACAACCGGTATTAAAGATCCAATACGAATCTCTATAGAAGCTTTACCCTCATAAAACAAGTCTCTACCTTTGATATGGACTACCGGGATCATTGGCAGATCAACATGCCATAAGTATCCTGGTTCATCCACCCTTACATATTGTTTAGCTTTAGCTTCTACCCACTTTTCTTGTTTTGGATCTAATCTCATTTTCCCCCGCTGAGAAAATGTTACAGTACGAATTTTTTCTTGGCCTACAACCCCAACGTATTTTAGCCATTTCTTTACTGGCTTCGGAAGTATTTCTAAATCCTTTTCAATAATTAACCTTGATTCTTTTTCTTCTTTCTTTTGTTCTGATACATTCATTAATAATTCTACTTCCCTGGAAATTTTCCATCTCATTTGAAGGTTAGCGATTATAAAAGCTAGGATAATTAATAAGAGAATTCCTATTAAAATACCCCACCAATAGTTTGTCAATAAATGTTTTAATCCCATTTTTACCCCTCCTATCTTTTAATAAATGACTAAAATTAAAATGGTAGCTAAGATTCTTGAAGATCCTCATTAGCCTAGAAGTACAACCTGACTTAAGTTCGCTCTAATCTTAATTTATGCTTAAACTTGAGTTTATCTAAAGCTAACTCGTAATAAATTATCTAAATAAAAATATAAAGTTTTCATTAAGCAAAATATCTGATTTAAGGATGGTATAATTAACTTTAATTTATTTAAATCTTAAAAAATAAGATAATAATTACAATAACAAAATATCATATAACATATGTTATATGAAGTTCAGAAAACCTACTTTGTATTAGTTCCATACTATTTTAATAATCTACCATCTAATATCATTACAGCCTTCCCATTCAAATAAACTCTGTCTTTTTCTAATTTAACTTTTATCATTCCACCTCTTTCTGATGCTTGATAAGCTAAAAATTCATCTTTTTTCAATTTCTTTTTCCAAAATGGAGCTAAACAGCAATGTGCTGAACCAGTAACTGGATCTTCATTCACTCCAACTTCTGGGGCAAAAAATCTTGAAACGAAATCATATTTTTCTGAGCTAGATTTACTAGTTACAATAACTCCTCTCGTTTTAACACTATCCAAAAGTTTAAAATCAGGTTTAATATTTCTAACAATTTCTTCAGATTCAACTTCTACTAAAAAATCAAGACGATTTCTTCCGATATATTTAGGTTTTATTCCTAATGCCTTTATTAGCATATCTGGAGCTTCTGCTTCTTTTTCAGCTTCAATTGGAAAATTTAGTTCTATCCATTCTTTATTTTTCTTTGCAGTTAATACTCCACTTCTTGTATTAAAATATATTTCTTCATCCTCACCCACTCTTTGAGTTTCCCATAGTACATATGCACTAGCCAAAGTAGCATGTCCACACAGATCTTCTTCATGTTTTGGAGTAAACCAACGTAAATTATACCCCTCTTTTTCTTTATAAAGAAATGCAGTTTCCGACAAATTCATTTCTCCTGCTACATTCTGCATCCAACTATCTTCTTTCAATTCCGATAATATACATACAGCTGCTGGATTTCCTTTAAATGCTTTATCAGTAAAAGCATCTACTTGATATATTTTCATTCTTCTCTCTCCCTTGATTTCTTGATGTTTATCAAAATAAAACAATTTTTATTAAATTTATACAATTTTCCTCAGATTCGCGATATCCCCTATAATACTCCTAATCTAATATAAACTCTAGCTCTTGCATAACTACCTTATATACCACTATGGAATGTAACTAATCTACTCTTATACGATGGTCAGATCCTGCACTTTATTATTTTATTCCTACTTTATTACTTCTTCTTTCTAATAAAACAACATCACGCCACTCACCATTTTTCATCTTTCCAATCTTCTCTCTTATCCCCACTTCTCTAAAACCACAATTTTTATGTAATAATAAACTAGATCTATTCTCTGGGAAAATACCTGCTTGTAATGTCCAAAATTCATTTCTTTCTGATATTTCAATTAATTCTTTTAACAAATCAGTTCCTATACCATTACCTCTATATTGTGAAGCTATATAAATACTTACCTCAGCAACACCAGAATAAACACATCTACTAGAAACTGGACTTAATGCTGCCCACCCTAGAACATCATCTCCTTCTTTAGCAACTAAACGACATTCTGAGCTATGTCCTTTATCCCATTCTTTCCAATTTGGGGCTTTAATCTGAAAAGTTGAATTCCCTGTCTTTATTCCTTCAAGATAAATTTCTCTTACCTCTTCCCAATCTTCATATTCCATTTTATCAATTATATATTCCATATTATCACTCCTCATTTTCTAAATTAGAATACTCTTAGCTAAATTTCCCCATTTATAATAAAGAATTTGTGTAAATATCTATGAATCTATTTTAATGATTTATTTTTCTCACACTAATTAGAAAAATTATCTTTTAACTAAAAATAATCCTAATTATTATTATATTTCACATAAAACATCTCCTGATATTGTTAATTTATTACTTTGAGTTTAAATGTCGTATAACCTCCTAGTATTGGCGGTGTCCCTGATAATGCTCCCAATCTCAAATAATACTATAAATCTTAGATAAGTCAGCCCCAACCCTCATTTATCCTCACTATTGGGATGTTGCTAAGGTCATCTTATCTGACGTATATACAAATCTAGAACTATATGATAAATATAAGAATATATTTAAAATATTTCTTATATTAAAATAAAGGACAGTTTCCTGCCCTCCATTTTAAAATTATAACTACAAATCATATAACAATATAACCCTATAACTCTATCTTAGATAAGTTTTTTCAAAGCTCTCCTTATAGATTCATTAAAGAAATACCAATCATGATTACCTTCCCATTCTTCAAAAATAAAATCAAAATCAAGCATTTTCATTTCTTCTCTAAATCGAATATTATCCTCTCTTAGATGATCTTTAGTTCCACATGTTGCATAGATAATTGGCTTTGTCTTTTTATGATTTATCTTCTTCGCTAACTCCATTATTTCATATCTTGAATCCCACTTAAGCTCAGCACCAAATATTGCATGAAAATCCTTTATCATTTGTTCACCATAAGTTTGTTTAAATTCCTCTGTATGACCATACATTCTCTGCATTTCTAAACCTTCTTTTAAATATAAACAAGGTGATGAAAAAGCACAGCAATATCCATATTGTTCAGGCTTTGATAGAGCAGATTTCAAAGCTCCATATCCACCCATTGATGCTCCCATAATTATAGTATCTTCTCTTTTGGATGATATGTTAAAGATACTTTTACAAATTATAGGCAATTCTTCTGTAATATAACTAAAATATTTCAACCCATATTTCATATCTGTATAAAAACTTCTCGCCACCTCTGGCATAATAAATATAATATTATAATCATTTGCAAATGCAGGTAACATTGTATAATCTGCTAAGTCACCATTTCTTCCGCAAAGACCATGTAATAAATATGCTACTTTATATTTAACTTCTTCTATAATTTTATTAGATGTAACAACTGTAATTCCCGTTTCCATTTCAAGCGTTTTTGAATATGTGTTTCCTCTTAATATCATTCTAACTTTCCTCCCTCTATAAATTAAATTTATCTCACTCATGCTCATTCATTCTTAGAATTTCGTTTTCTTATAAAAAAGGAATATGGATTTAATTATTAAAACCAATTAATATTTGGAATTGAAAGGATAAACTAACCCCAAAAACTTAACAATTATTTTAAAAAATATGGTCGCTTATTGGAACTCCACATCTCCATGGTAGTTTAACCTCCCATATCTCCCAGGATCTATGTCCCTACATTCCTTCGTTCTACCTATCCATGGGTGGAGGCTGGATATGCTCCTTGTCAGGGTCTATGCCCGTATTGAAAAAATTAATTCCAGCTCTTCCAGTCTTCCTTTTTCAAAGTACTTACTCTAAGAAAAACAAACATAAATAATTGATTTATATTATAAAATTTACATTCCAATAATTTACTTTAAATATCTTTAAGCAGCTTCCTGTAAATTTGAACGCTTAATATCTCTAAATAATTTTTCACTATCATATTTCACTTGCTTTTTCCATAAGGCAAATAATACTCTAATTAATTTGCATGATAAAGCTACTAGGGATTGCTTTTTCTTCAAAGGGTTTTCAGAGCGAGTTGTGTAGTATTCATGAAGTGCTTTAAACTCTTCGTTCTTTGCTACCAGAGGCAGCATCACTCTATATAGTAAAGCTCTCAATTTAGCTCTTCCCCTTTTAGTAATACAAGTTCTTCCCTTATGTTTGCCTGAACTATTTTCCATTAAATTCAACCCTGCTAGCTTTTGTATTTGTCGTGGATGTTCATAGTTATTTATATCTCCAACTTCTGAAATAAATCCTGCTACTGTCTTTATTCCTACCCCTTTGATACTTAACATTGATTCTGAATCTGGTACTTTCTTTAATAACTCTTCTATTTTATTGGTTAATTCTTCGCTTTGATTTGTTATATTTTCATATTGATCTAAGAAATAATTTAATTCAAACTTTGCTATTTCAGCTCCTTCAGTTAAACCTACTGAATTTTCAGCAGCTCTTATAAGCTTTTTAGCTCGTTTTATTCCAACTGCTCTTTTAACTTTTTTCTTCCAAATTGAAACTATTTCTTCTGGTGTCATTTTTACTACTTCAGACGGCAGAGGAAATGTCTTTAGTGTAACTAAAGACGCCTTTCCATCCCAACCTTTAAATACTGTTAAATATTCAGGAAAATACTTATCAATAAACTGATGTATCTTTCCTACTACCCGTTGTAAATCTTTATTTAATCTTTCCATATGGGTCATTGCTACACGAACATCAGCATAAACACCAACTGGTATATTAGGCTCTGAATAGCGCCCATCTTTAACTAATTGAGCTATTACTTTAGCATCTTTCTTATCATTCTTTGTCGGAGAATTATCATCTAACTCTTTACTTCTCTTTGTATGACTTGGATTGACTAATACCAACTTTATTTCCTTGCATCTTAAAAGTTGAGCTAAATTCAACCAATAATGACCTGTTGGCTCCATTCCAACTATTATATCTTCTTTCTCATATTGATCTTTTAATTTAAACATCCACTTTGAAAAGTTATCAAATCCTTCTTTTGAATTTTGAAAAGCTAACGCTTTTCCGTATTCAATACCACGATAATCTTGAGCTCTTGCAACATGCTTTTTCTTTGCAATATCAACCCCAATCACTAAAGTTGAAGTTTTTACTTGCATTATTTTACGATTTCGATTATAATTCATTTTATGAGTACCTCCTTTTTATTTAGGGATCTTTTAGATACCCCGTATTATATCAGGAGGTGCTCTTTTTGTCTATCTAGATATTTATTTATTACAGGAATGCTCCTTGATTAATTTAATATAAAGAATTATCAAAGTAGCAAAGTCAAATTAAATTTTTGATATCTCCATGCAATTTTATCTTAATTTAACTTTGCATGGAGTTAAAACAATGCATAACCTCATATTTTTATACCCCCTTGTAACTTTTATATAATAAATTCATTTTGCTTATCTTAAATTATATAGATAATTCTTGTTATACAGTAAATATCCTTTAATAAACAAACTTTTATAATATTTCCTACATATTTTCATTTTATATATGGGTAAACAAATAAAGTGACTATGTATGTATGTCAGATAAGGTCCCCCAGATTCGCGACATCCTCAATAATCCACTATTCTTAAGATAAACCTATAAATCTAACATAAGTCAGCCCAGCCCTCATTTATGCATATCAACTGGGATCTTACTGGGCGAAGTAGTTCCCTTTACTTAAAATTAAAAATTAATGGAAAAATAAAGGTAACAATAATAGTCCATATAGAATATATAGGCAAATATTTAGTAATTGATTTCTCAACTGATTCAATTGTATTCTTACCTACTAAGAACCCATAATAATTAATTGTTATTAAAATCAGGTTTACAAAAACTATTAAATTTACTCCTAATACAGCAATTCTATTTGGAGTTATACCATAGGAAGTTAATCTAAACAAAATAGCTGATAAAGCAACTCCATTAATTAATAAAGCTACAGCTATTAAAGAAGCAGTTATATAGTCATTTAAATTTTTCGAAGAATCAGCTTTTCTTTCTGATATAGTAAATATAGTTATTGCTAAAACCGTTAAAAGCATCATATTAAAAATAAGCAAAAAATTTCTATCTGTATACGGATTTTTCTGTAATACAACAACTATAATTAAATATATAACTAAGGTCACAAGAATAAGTGGACTAAATATTTTTGCTAAATATGGTGCAAAATCATCAACTACATTATTTCTAACTCTATTTAAATAAGTAGCTACAATTGGTGTAGCTGCAATTCCATATACTACAACCGTAGTAATATAAAATTCAGTAATATTAATATCAACAACCATAAATAGACTAAGTGTTAAACCAGTTAAAATAACTCCACAAATCAGAATAATAGTACTATAAATCACAACCTCTCCATTATATCGCAAATAATCCATTCGTTTATGTAGATTTGTAATATCATTTCCTATAAATGCAACCCCTACTAAAGTCCATAAGAAAAATGGCAGATGTAAATTAGCAAGATATATACTATCTGAAGCATTATCAATAGGTAAAATATTGATATATGTTAATGAGCCTATAAAAAGAGCTGAAACCACTAAAACAATTTTTGGGGGAATTTTATTCCTCATAATAAAATAGAAGGCTAACACTGGTAATACTGAAAAAATTAAATTAGCAGGATTCAATGAATTACTTTCCATTAATCCAAAAACTATTTTTGCAATAGTTCCTGCAAATAAAGATAAAACAGTAATAAATACTATTCCATTTGAATTATTTTGCGATTCCTTTTTAACTTGCTTAGAAGATTTAAAATATAGTCTTTCTTTCCAAACTCTTAAAACTAAAGAATTAGGATTTTCTGAAAATACTTTATCAAAAGCCATTCTAAATTCATCAGGATTTTTCCTAAAAATAATCTCTAACTCACTAGGATTATCCATGTTTTTAGAAATCTTTTTTTCTAATTTCTCCATAATATCTTCTCCTCTCTCATAAGGGGGCATGTCTGATAACGTTCCTGAGATTCGCGACGTCCCCATTAATGCTCCTAACTTCAATTAAACCTAGCAACCTCACATAAGTCAGTCCTACTTTCATTTGCGCTCACTATTGGAATGTCGCTAAGGTGCTGTTAGACGAAGTTGTACGTTTTCACGATCAAAGTAGAAATAAAGCTCCACTTCCTATAATTAGAAGAATATATCCCCAATATTCTACATTAATAAAAAGAAAGGTATACTTTGTCTTTACTATAATTTCTTCTTCAGTTTCTTTATTAATAAGAACTTTTCCTTTTTTATTCAATAACTTCCCTGATATAAAACAAAATAATCCAGCAATAACAAATCCAGAAAAACATGTAATATTATCACTTGTATTTTTTAATATACCACCTGAAACTATCCAACCTAAAAATACAATCCCTTGTACTAAAAAAGCAAATTCAATTCTTGTAACCACTAAATTCACCGCCTCTATAATATAAATTTATTAGAATTACCCTCTTACAAATAGAAAAGCAATTCCAAAAATAGGAAGCATGATCATCCCCCACATTTCCATGGTTATAAAAAAGAAAGTATGTTTTGTTTTGATTACCACTTCTTCTCCTGTTTCCTTATCAATAAATATACTATTCCAGTTTTTATTTAACTTTTTTTCTGTAATTTTACAAATTACACCTGCAATAAGAAAGCCAACTAATTTAGGCCACCCATGTTCTTGATAATAATTTTGAGAATTAAATAAAAATTCTATAGATAACTCAGATAAAATAAGAGATAAAAAAGTAACTATTGGCACTAAGATTCCTGCTCCACTCCATATAATCATGATTTGACCTCCTTTTTACTTACGAATATTCTCGACTAAATTTATTTACTTATAATATAAAATTACAAGTATTGATTTTTTTGTAAATACAACTGAAAATATGTCATACAACTTTTAACTCCCCGCAATAAAAATCATTCTTTTAAACCCATACTTAAACTAATTAAAAAGATCTTCTTTTAACTGAAAAAACTATTCATATCAACAAAGTATAATTTCATCTAACGTTCCTGGGGTTCGCGACGTTCCATTAGTGCTCCTATTTTCTAATTAAGCCGCAATCTTACATAAGTCAACCCTAGCCGCTATTCATATTCTCAAGTGATGTGTAGCTAATCCACTGTTATGTGATGGATATGGATGGCGTCCTTAGAGACAAAACTAGTTACCTTTTTTCCCTGTATGTCTTATATTATTTCCGAACATAGGCCATGAACTATTTGCTAAACCTGAACCAGTTCCTTCAAAGGCATATATATAACCAATTTTTAAATTATCTGGTCCTAAACCACCAATATAAACTGTTCCATCCTCACCTATTACTGGACTAGAACCTGTTTGCCAAGGAAGTATAAATTTCCATTCTTCATTTCCATTTGGATTAATTTGATATAATTCTCCTCTTGTACTACCAACATAAATTGTGCCATCTGAAGCAATTGCTGGGGTTGAATGTAATGTGCTCAAAGTGTTTAATCTCCATTTTTTTGTCCCGTCTGAATTAATTGCATATAAGTCTAGTTGACTGCCAATATAAATAGTACCATCTTCTCCTATTGCTGGACTTGATGTTATTATTTCATCTGAAAGTTCACTTGTAAACTTCCACTTTTCTGTCCCATCTGGATTTATTGCATATAAATTACCATCATTACTGCCAACATAAACAGTACCATCTTCTCCTATCGCCGGACTTGATTTTATATCATCATCAGTATTAAAAATCCATTTATTTTCTTCAATTTCTGTTGAAATAAAAACAGCCCCTATTTCCATATCACTAGTTATTGGGGAAGTCTGTTCACTTTCCTTTCCAGATGAGCTTCCTGTCCAATGACTAAATTTATAAGAGGCTACAATATCTGATATAATATATCTATTAGCTTTTATAGTTACTTCTGTTCCTTTTTTATATGTTTCTTGTTCTGGAATAACTTTTATTTCCCCTAAACCTTCCACTACTTTAGTTGTTATTGTAAATTCTTTAGATAAATTTTCTGTATCTGAATCGGAACATCCTACAAAAGTAATTAATACAAATAAACACAACCCTAATAATAAAAACTTCTTTTCATATAAAAACATTTAAAAACATTTTTCTTCAACCCCTATTCTTTTAATTTAATTAAAAATAATAAACTTCCATCCATTTCTGTCACATAACGTCCTGGAAATTCACGACGTCCATCTGTAAATATAAGTAACCTCTCCAATCTGCAATTATAATTCTGATATCAAAGTAAAACTAAATTTCATAAGTCAGCACTGAAACTGATGTTGTTAATACCCTGTTATGTGATCGTTCTCCCCAATATTTTTACCTTAACTTCAAATAATTTTATAGTTAAAAAATAATTAAACAGGAAAATATATCCGGGCGATAATAAAAAAATATTTATCAGAAAGCACATCCCTGTCTTGTGATAAACTACTATTATAATTCAGAATATATTTGATCAATCTTTCCTGTCTATTTTTAATATATCTAAATCAATTATAAATCCCCCCTCAATTAATATGTCTATTCCTAGTAACCCATTAATATCTTCATAAGGCAACAGAGTAAAATCTATTGAAAAGTTATTTAATTTAAGCTCACCTATCTTAACCTCATCAATCGTCTTTATAAATGCATGTTCAGTTCCACCAATTCCATAAAAAGTTACAATTTTATCATCTTTACTAATTCTTATTCCTATCTCATCTACTTCTTCTTGTGAAATTAAAGAGTTTGATGCACCCGTATCTACTACTATATTATCAATAATTTTTGATTTACCTCTATAAGTAATTTCTATATTCAATTTTCATTTCTGAATACTCCTCTTAATCCAATCCTACTCCTAATTTCAAGAGTAATATCTTCCTTTGAAGTATTATAAACCAAAATATTATCTTTAGATTTTAAAAATTCTTTAGTAGCATTATCTTCAGAAACAGTATCTATGACAGCAACTTCATCGACATATTCTTTATTCCCATCGATATGAGAATCTAGTACTTCCAACTTAACAAATTTATCGGGATATATCTTCCTAACTTCTTCCCATTTCATAAACTATCCCTCCTAATATTTATTAATCATATTGTTTATAAATATTATAGCATATACCAAACGAAATGATAAACAATCTGAAAAGTTGAATTCTATTAGTTAATTAAACCAATGTTTTAACATCGGTTTCAATGGTTTTTGGGGGGAGAATGTCACATAACGTCCCTGAGATTCGCGACGTCCCCATAAATACTCCAACTTCTAATTAAAGCTACCACTCACATAAGTCAACCCCACTTTTAATTTATCCTCTTAAGTTGGGATGTCGCTAAAGTGCTGTTACACGACGTGCGTCTTTTTAAATATTTAATCCAAATTTACTGTTTTTAATAATTTTAAGATTTTATTCCCATTGCCAAGATAAAAAAATAACCCTGAGATTAAAATATAACTACTCAGGGATTCAACTTTATTTCAATTTTTCTACCTCTTCTTTATTTAAACTGGTTGCCTTAACTACTTTTTCTATATCTAATCCCATGCTTAATAAATTTTTAGCAGTT
The DNA here is from genome assembly GCF_000379025.1 of Orenia marismortui DSM 5156. Taxonomy (NCBI): domain Bacteria; kingdom Bacillati; phylum Bacillota; class Clostridia; order Halanaerobiales; family Halobacteroidaceae; genus Orenia; species Orenia marismortui. The sequence goes on along the minus strand of NZ_KB900618.1, from coordinate 3,878 downwards.
TCAATTTTCTCTTTCATTCTTCCTTTTTCTATTCCTTTTTCTTCTCCTAATTTCATTCCTTCTTTTTTTCCTTCTTCTCTTGCTTCTTGTGTAGCACCTATTATATTAGTAACTTGGTCATGAATTGCCTTTTGACGACTCTCATATAACTCTCTAGCTTTTTTATCATGACTTAATAATTCTAACATTTCTGCTGCTTCTTTCAACTCTTTTATTCTTTCCTCAAGCATTTTTATCACCTCGCTATCAGGATTTTTCAAAAATAGTGCCCAAGGAATTAAGTTATCCTCATCTCTCTTACTTTCCACCTCATCAATGTTTTTAAACCTATCTGCATTTAATTTTGGCAACTCTATAAAATGAATTTCTTGCAAATCAGTTAATACCTCATTAGTCTCTCTTTCTTTTAATAAATAAGTATTATGATACCTATTATTCTCTCTTAAATAATTAAAATTCAAAATATTTATTGTTACAGTTTTTTGAAGTTTCTGATACGGATCTCCTTCTTCCATCTGAGACTCAAACAACTTACTCCAATAATATAATGTTCTTCTTTTCATATTATATTGATTTTTTAACTGAATTTCTATGTTTACCTTAGTATTGTTATTAGCAGTTGCTTTAATATCTAAGCGAGAAAACTTATCATTTTCCCAATCTTTATCCACATCTGTATTTTCTATCTTTACACTTACAATTTCCTCTTCAGTTCCCTTGGTTCCAAATACACTATTTAGAAATGCAATCAAAATCTCTGGATGCTTTTCCGAGCCAAATATCTGTTTAAATACAAAATCAACTTTTGGGTCTAAAATTTCTCTTTTCATATATTTTTATCCCTCGCTAACTACTATAATTACTTCGATTTAACAATATTATATCTTATTTTCCCAAGAATTAAAAGCCATACCCTAACAGAAAATTTGAGTACCAAACAGAACTTAGCATGTCGTGTAACGTCCCGCAGGTTCGCGACGTCTCTGCCAACGCTCCTAATCTCAAATCAAACCACTGAGCTTTACGTAAGTCACCCTAACTTTCATTTATACTTATAGCTGGGATGTCGCTAACGTGCTGTTAGGCGATGGAGCCGACGATCTTTTATTCCTAAAATTTTAATTTAATGAGTTAACATTTCATTATATCTAACAAATCTCTACCTTTGTAGATTATAATACTATATTTTCATTAATTATCCAATAAGTTCATAAAAAAATAAAGGGATACTAATTTCTCCCTTCATTTTGCAATATTCTTTTATAAGCACTGAAATATACAACTTCTGCCTCTCTCTTTCCAATAGACCAAATCATAATCTTTTCTTCATCTAAAATTTCATATACAACTCTATATTTCTTTTTATAAAAATACATTTTCAAACAATTAGATAAATCTATATTCCCTTGGTTTCCTAAAGGTTTGCCTAATCTTGGTGCCCTTTTTATTTTTTTCAATGTCTTTTTTAATCTATTTTTTATATTCCCATCTAAATCTTTTATATCCTCTTTAACCTCAGGATGAAACACTATTTCCATATCTTAGTCCTCCCAAATAATCAATCTAATAAATCCATGATTTCCTCCTCTTTTACTGCATCTTTCAAATCAAATCCTTCTTTTCTTCCTTTAAGTTCTTTAGCTATATATGCATCTTCCAATTTATTTTCTAAATACTCTATCTTTTCTAATAACATCTCATATTCTTCTATATCCATCATTATCCCTTCAATATCATTATTTCTCATAATAAATACTGGAGATTCTTTAGACTTATCTAAAACTTTGCTAAAATTACGTACAACCTCTGTAGAAGAAATCATATTCTCACGATTCACACTCAAAGTAGCCATTTTCTCACCCCCGAATATATTATATTCTCTCTTTTTAATTTTTGTCACAATATATTATGCATTATTCTTAATAATATTATACATTCAATTAAACATAATATCAATATTTTCTTTTACAAAACTATTTAAAAAATCAATTTTGATGCACTTGTCGGCTCTGTCGCCTAACGTCCCGCAGCTTCACGACGTCCCTGACAATACTCCTATTCTCAAGATAAACCTATAAATCTAACATAAGTCAGCCCCGACTTTCATCTATTCACCTAAATTGGGATGTTGCTAATCTCATGTTATAAGACGTTTTGCGTTCTCCACAATTTACAATACCCCTCCCCTCTTCCAATTAGCATTTACTTAGTGTAAAATAAGTGTAGGTAAATTTAATCAAAAAATTAGAAAAAGGACTCCTCTTTTGATAAAGTGTTAAGTACCTAATCAAAACACATCAAGGAGGAGTCCCTATGGATACAATTATACAGCAGTTTGGAGAAAAAATTAAGGATAATTCAGAAGAATTTTTAAAAAATATTCTATTGAGTGATAAAGAAGATATTTCAGACTTTATAAATACTCTAAGAAAAGACTTTGATGAATTAGGTAAAGAGTTGTGTAAGTATATTATAGAAGTAATAGATGAAGTAATTAAGGAAAGTCCTGAGCGTAAAAAGAATTGGAAGATAGTAAGAAAAAAGAAGAGAAAATTGATAACAGAGTTTGGTGAAGTTGAATTTGAGAGAAGGTATTATAAATCTAAGTTCAATAAAGAGTATGAACATTTAGCAGATAAAAAATTAGGTATAGATAAGTATCAAAGGATAGATACTGGCTTAGAAGCAAAGATAGTAGATTTATCAATTGATAAATCTTACGCCAAAGTAGGAGAGGAAGTAGTGAATAATTTAACTATAACAGGTCAAACAGTTATGAATAAAATAAGAAAATTAGGTAAAATAGAAAACGATAAATTAAGTAATCCGAAAGCAAAAAGAAAGATTGATTATTTATATATAGAAGCTGATGAAGACCATGTTTCTTTGCAAAACGGGAAGAATGCTGTACCAAGATTAGTTTATGTTCATGAAGGAATTATTAAAGAAAATGGTAGAAATAAGTTAAAGAACAGTTATTCCTTTTCAGGTATGTATAACAAGTCGGAAGACTTGTGGCTAGAAATTATGGACTATATAGAGGATAATTACGACTTTGATAGCATAAAGCAGATTTATATTGCAGGAGATGGGGCACTTTGGATTAAAGAGGGTTTAAAGTGGTTGCCTAAAAGTAAGCAGATACTAGATAGATATCATTTAAATAAGTATGTTTTAAAGGCTACAGGACATGCCCAAAAGCTTAGATTTGATCTTTGGCAAGGAATAAATAATTTAGATAAAGTACAGATAAAAGAGATATTTAGTGAATTGATATCTCAAGCTGAAAAGGAATCTAAGAAGAAAGCGATAAGACAAAGTAGAAGCTATATTTATAATAACTGGGCTGGAATAGTAAACTATTATAAAGATGAAAATGCTATTGGTTGTAGTGCTGAAGGTCATGTTAGTCATATATTATCAGATAGATTAAGTTCAAGACCAATGGGTTGGTCTGAAGTAGGAGTAGATCAGATGGCAAGATTAAGGTCTTTTAAATTTAATGGAGGAACAGAATACGAATTAAAAGAAATTATTCTAGAGAAAGCAAGAAAAGAGCAAAAAGAAGAAAAAATAGTGGAAATAGAATCAAAAGTAGTGAAAAATAATTTGAAAAAGAAATTTGCTGAACCAAGCAATAATATCCCAAGTATAAATAAAGGAGTAAGAACTAGACTGTTTAAAGCAGTAAAGTCATTGCTTTAATTATCAAAAGAGGAGTTTTAAACTTTTACCTACAGAAACTTGACACTATCAAATCAAAAAGATTCTTGACAAGTATTGATTCAAATGTTAAACTTATTGATGTTGTCGCTAAGAAATCTTTTGTTTTTAAAAGTTATTGAAAAATAATTTTGAAAAATTATTGACAACATTGT